>CALNBE010000231.1 GCA_937874455.1 uncultured Opitutia bacterium
ACAAGACCTTTGGTGCCAACAGCACTGTATCCTTTAATAACGCCACCTTCGGAGATCCAGCCGTTGGTAGTCAAAAAAAAGGCTGGTTCAAAACCATCGCACAGGCACCAGCAAATCCTCCTTACGGGCTCTCCACATCAAGGGCCAATGACTTCATCCAAAATCACACAAATTACAATGGAAATGGTGCGGCTTGGGCATATGAGTCTGACATCAAAGCGTTCCTATACTGGATGGGTGGAGACCGCTTCCTCGACCGACTCTATGGACGTCATCCGGGAAGCACACTCTACATCAAACCGGATGTGGGATATTATTCGACAGGCGGTGACACATTTTACAACAAGACCGCATGGGACTCAGAGCCCAACCGTAGAGTCCACCTATTGATGCATGAATTCATGCATAACGCCGGATGCGGAACTGCTTTAGACGTGTTTTACTATGCGGAAGAAGCAGACTCATCAAAGAAATGGGACGAGAGTGGATACGCCAACACTGCCACATACGAATATGGCGCCTGCGCATTCCAATGGGTTGTTTATCCAAATGATTCAAAAAGTCGGCAAAGAATATTCGACCGACATCCCGCTCTCTATCTCTACATGATTCGTACTTATATTTCAGAATTCCAATCAAATACACTTCCTCAATAAAAGTGTCTCTTGAAGCCGCTGCCCGAACCTATTTGGGCAGCGGCTTTTTCAAAACGGCAAGCCTCCTTACATGCGCTTCATCTCCATTCTTTATTTTACCGCAGCATGGTTTCCGCTATCTGCAACCCCAACTGTTGCAAATCAATTCGATGTAATACGCACCATTCCCGATCCAGAAAAACGGCTAAACGCTTGGAACACTTTTGCCGACGACATCTCCATTGAGCAGATTCAGGCATCCCTCCAGCGAATTTCCTCGCTCCCCGAGTGGCGTGACCGCGCCGTGTTGCAGATGTCCTTGCTTCGCCGTTGGGCCAACCTCGAGCCCTCGCAAGCCGGACAATTTGTTGCCCGTTTGCCCCCCGGCCAATTTCAGCAAGATTGCGCCAAGGAAGTTTTCCCCCAGTGGTTTCAGAAAAACCTACCCGAAGCCGCCACCCACATACTGCAACTCCCCCACGGCACTTATCGCCGACTTGCCGCCAACTTGTTGATGGAAAACTGGGGGGAGAAGGACCCGCAAGCCGCTTGGCAATGGACCGAAAATCTGAATTCCGCAGAGCGCGAAGAAGTCCGGCACAGCCTGCTCTTCGTCTGGGTGCATCAAGACCCCATTTTTTGCTGGGAAAAAATCGCCGCACTTCCCACCGGACCGATTCGCCAAATGCTCGTCACCAACGCCGCGATGGCCTGGACGAAACATGATCTCGCCAGCGCCCTCGCTTGGTCCGAGAGCTTGCACAACAACGAGGAAAAACAGCTGGCCCAAAGCGCGGTGGCCGAAGTCTGGGCAAACCGCGACCCGCTGGCGGCAGCCCAATTTGCCACATCATTTCCTCCTGGACAAAATCGTCTGGCCACCCTTGCCGCTGTCACCACCAACTGGGCACTCCAAAACCCTCGCGCCGCCGGCAACTGGCTCGCCGCCAACCCACCCATTGACCTCGAAACCAGATCCGCCGCACTGCATAGTCTAATGAATCTCTGGGCCGAACGCGATCCCTTGGATGCCGCCAGCTGGATTCACACACTTCCCCGAGGCCGCTTTCGCGACGACGCCATCCAGCACTTTGCCCCAAGCGCAACCCGCTGGGCCCCCGAATGCACAGCCAGCCTAGCCCTGACCATTTCCTCCGAACCGCTCCGGAGGGATATCCTCAATTCCTGTCTGCAACAGTGGCAAACCCTCGATGCGCCGGCAATGCGCTTCTGGCTTTCCCAAAAACTGCCTGCCAATCCAACCACTCCAGCCGCCGTCGAATAACCCTTCACTCAACACCCGTATGCCTAAACTCGTCAAATTCCTTGCCCTGCCAGTTCTCGCCATCGGTGCGGGAATCCTCCTTTATCACTTTCTCCTCCACCCCGGTACCGAACAGCCTGCGACCGAGCCGCCAGTTTCTGCCAAGCCACACCCCCGGTCCGCCACCGCCGACGCCCCCGTCCCCGCAAAGGAACACCTCGTTGCAGAGTTTCACAAATTGCTCGAACTCGAAGGACCCATTGATCTCGATGCATGGAGCAATCTCCTCGACCAGTTTATTCAGCGCGACCCCAACGCCATTGCCGACATGGTGCAAAAATTGCCCGGCACATCCCCCAACCGCGAGTTTCTGATGCACCGCGTCGCCCAGAAATGGGCCGCTGCGGACCCTCAAGGCGCAATCACCTGGGCCAAAAGTATCTATACCCTGAACGAACGCGACCAAATGGTTGGCAGCGTCTGCTATGAAATAGCTCAGCGTGACCCACTCGTCGCGTTACAGACGGTGGAAAGCTGCGATCCGCCAATTCACACCGTTGGCATTTACCAAGGATTGGTTTCCCAACTGGCCGAACAAGACTTCGCCCAAGCGCTCGAATGGTCCCGCAGCCACCTCGACCAAGCCGCCCGAAATCAATTGCTCCAAAGTCTCGCCTTCACCCAAGCCCAAACCGATCCCGAGGGTGCCGCCATCCTCGTGGCCGACACCATCACCGCCAGCACCACCCAAGGGGAAGCTGCGCTCTCCGTTATTCTCCAATGGGCCAAAACCGACCCGTCCGCCGCCCGGACATGGGCCAAATCCTTCCCCGACGAAAACCTGCGGCAGCGCGCACTGCAGGAAATTTCCTCCGCAGAAAATTCCCCACCGCCCAGCTCCGACGAAGACACGCTGTCGGGAAACTAGGACACGCACCTTTTCCCATTGGCAAACCTCCGGCATGGCGTAAATTTCCCCGCCATGTCCGCCGCCCCCCGCAAAGCCAGTTTCGAAAAACACCTTGCCGAACTCGAAGCCATCGTTGAACGGCTGGAGCAGGGCGAGGTGCCCTTGGAGGATCTACTCGTCCAATACGAAACAGGAATGAAACACTTGCGCGAAGCCCAACGCATTCTGCAGGAAGCAGAACTGCGCATCGAGCAGCTCAAGAAAGCCGGGGAACAAATTCAGACCGCGCCTTTCTCCTTTGATCAGGAAGAGGCCTGACGGTCGTTTTCCTCCGCGCGCCATGTTCAAAAAAATCACCCTTTCGCTTTTCCTCCTCGTCCCGCTCTGCGCCCTCGCCGCCTCCCTCAACGTCGGCACCTACAACATGCGCAACAGCAATGCGGGCGACACAAAACACGGCAACGGCTGGGAGCAACGCCTGCCCTACGTGAGCGGCCTCGTCCAGTTTCACGACTTCGACCTGCTCGGCACCCAGGAGCTCTTTCAATTCCAAATCGACGGCTTGCTCAGGTCCATGCCCGGCTACGCCTATGTCGGCGCAGGCCGCGACGACGGACAAAAAAAGGGAGAACACTCCGCCATCTTCTACAAAAAAGACCGCTTCCAAGTGCTCCGCAACGGCGACTTCTGGCTCGCCGAAGATTCCTCCAAGCCCAACAAGGGCTGGGACGCCGCCTTGCCCCGCATTTGCTCCTGGGCCGAGTTCCGCGACCGTGACTCCGGGGAAAAACTCTTTTTCTTCAACGTCCACTTTGACCACGTCGGCGTCAAAGCCCGCGAAGAAAGCGCCAAGCTCCTGCTCAAGAAAATCGCCGAAGTCGCCGGCACCAATCCCGCCATCCTCACCGGCGATTTCAACGTCGACCAGACCCATAAGCCCTACTCCATCCTGCAAAATTCCTCTGCGCTCCGCGACGCCTACACCACCGCCGAGTTCAAATACGCGCCCAACGGAACCTTCAACAATTTCAATTCCAACAGCCTGACATCCAGCCGCATCGATCACATTTTCCTCACCCGCCACTTTCAGGCGAAAAAATACGGCGTGCTCACCGACTCCTATCGCAGCGTCGAGGGTTCCGATGGCAAAACCTACACTTCGAACAATTTCCCCCGCGAGGTTTCCCTCCAAAACGCCACCGCCCGCCTGCCTTCCGACCACTTCCCCATCAAGGTGATGGTGGACTACTAAGCCCGCTTTCCCGCTGCGCCCATGCCCCGACACCTGCCACCCATTTTCCTCCTCACCGCCAGTTTTCTCCTCGCCGCCTGCGCCGAGGATGCCGATCCGGTCCGCATTGACAAACCTGCCGTCGCCGGCCTCCTCGACGGCGAAATTTCCTCCGCCGGACAATACCTCGACCAAGTCGAAGAAACCAACCGCCGCAACGCCGACAAGGCCCGCCGCGGCGACTGGACCTACGCCCGCCCCGCCGTCGGCGAACCCAATTAAGACTCCCGCACTTTCCTTGCTGCATAAAAAACCGCTCCCGGTCAGGAGCGGTTTTTGCGTCGCCGAAGCAAAGGAAATTTACTCCGCGCTTTCCGCCGGAACGATCTTCACGCTAAGAATTTCTACCCGTTGCGCAGGCTTGGATTTTTCGCCGCCAAAGCTCACCTCAGTCGGCATGTTGGCGATTTTCTCCAGCACCTCGTCGCCCTTGATCACCTCGCCAAAGGCGGTGTATTTGCGGTCCAAAAAGCTGGCGTCGCCGTGGCAGATGAAGAACTGGCAGCCCGCACTGTCCGGATCCGCCGCCCGGGCCATCGACAGCACGCCGCGCTGGTGCGACTTGTTGTTGAACTCGGCCTTGATCTTGTAGCCAGGATCGCCGGTGCCGGGAATGCCGGAGGCGCCTTCCTTGGTGTTCGGACAGCCGCCCTGGATCATGAAACCCTTGATAATGCGGTGAAAGGCCGTCCCGTCATAAAATCCCTCGCGGGCAAGTTTCTTAAAATTCTCCACCGTCTTGGGTGCGACCTCAGGCCAGAAGGCAATGGTCATTTCCCCTGCGGAGGTGTTCATGATGGCGATTTCTTTGGTGCTCACAGTTTTTGTTTTTTGGGTGTTGGAAGCGGATGGTTTGTTTTGATTTTCCATCGGCTGGCAGCCGGTCAGGCCCAGCGACAACAGGAAAACGGGAAGGAAAAACAGCGCTCGCATGGGTGCCAAGGAAAACGCGACCCGCTTCCCGTTGGCAATCCCGAAACTTCCCTTGCCACTTTCTTCCTCCCCGTTACAACAGCGCGCCATCATGCGCATCCTTGTGAACGACGAACCTCGCGACGTGGCCGAAGCCGCCACCCTCGCCACGTTCATGCACAGCCTGCAACTCCCCTCCTTCGACGGCGTGGCCGTCGCCTGCAACGAGGCCGTGGTCCCGCGCGACCGCTGGAACGCGCATCCGTTGCGCGAATCCGACCGCCTCCTCATCATCCACGCCACCCAGGGAGGCTGATTTTCCCATGCCCTTGCGACGACTGATCCGCTGGTTCAGCGGAAGAAAAAACATCCCCGGCCAACCCGCCGATCCCGCCACCGCCCGCCCCTTCACGGTGGTCATTTCCTCCCCGCGCCATTTTCCGCAGGAGCAAAAAATCGTCTGCCGCCTGCTTGATGCCGGGCTGTCCCGCTTCCACCTCCGCAAGCCGGACTGGGGCGCGGAAAAAATTCAGGCTTGGTTGAAAAAAATCCCCGCCGCCTACCACTCCCGCATCGTCGTCCACGCCCAGCCGGAAATCGTGGAAAAACTGCGCCTCGGCGGACTTCACCTGCGCGCCGCCCAGCAACGGCCCCGCAACTGGGCGGAGGAAATCCCCGTCAGCCAGTCCTGCCACTCCTTTCACGAACTCGACAGTTACGCCAAACACTGCGCCTACGCCACCCTCGGTCCGGTTTTCCCTTCCATCTCCAAAAAAGGCTACCTGCCCCAGCGCACCCCGGAGGAATACGCAGTGATCCTCGAATGCTGGGCAGAGGAAAAAGGCTGCCCGGTGCTCGCCCTCGGCGGCATTACCCCGCAAAACGTCCCCCGCCTCCGTCAGCTGGGCTTTGCCGGCTTCGCCGTGGTCGGCGCGGTTTGGGAGTCCCCCGATCCGGTCAAGGGCTTTCAAGCCCTACTCAAGGCCTGGCGGTAGGAGGAAAATTTCCTCCGCGCCTTCCTTTCGTTTTCCTCCGCCCCTTTCCTCCTTCTCCTTATGTTGCGCATTGCAGATCGCACCTTCAACTCCCGGCTGCTCACCGGCTCGGGTAAATATGCCAGCGGCAAAATCATGGCCGAAAGCCTTGCCGCCTCCGGCTCCGAGATCGTCACCGTCGCCATCAAACGGATCCAGTTCGGCAAACAAGAGGACGCCATCCTCTCCCATCTCGACCGCTCCCGCTGCCTGCTCCTGCCCAACACCTCCGGCGTGCGCGACGCCAAGGAGGCGGTTTTCGCCGCGCAAATGGCCCGCGAAGCCCTCGGCACCCACTGGCTCAAACTGGAAATCCATCCCGATCCGAAATGGCTCATGCCCGACCCGATCGAGACCCTTTACGCCTGCGAACAGCTCGCCAACCTGGGCTTCACCGTCCTGCCCTATATTCATGCTGATCCAGTGCTGGCCAAGCGACTTGAATCCGCCGGAGCCGCCGCCGTCATGCCGCTCGGCGCGCCCATCGGCAGCAATCTCGGCCTGCGCACCCGCGACTTCGTCCAGATCATCATCGAACAGGCGCAAATCCCGGTGATTGTCGATGCCGGACTCGGCTCCCCCGCCCACGCCGCCGAGGCCATGGAACTCGGAGCCGACGCCGTGCTGATCAATACCGCCCTCGCCACCGCCGCCAACCCGGTCGCCATGGGACACGCCTTCAAACTGGCCGTGGAAGCTGGACGCCTGGCCTTCGAAAGCGGTCTGCCCGCAGCCAATTTCTCCGCCCAGTCCTCCTCCCCGCTTACCAGCTTTCTTGATTAGAAAGCTTTATCCCACGCCAGCACCACATCCGCTTCACCTAACGGTTTAACTGTTATCTGAGCTAAAGATGCCCTTGACTTGCGGGTGCCTAAAAGCACTCTGCGCCAGGTCAAATTTAACCAGTTCTCCTGTTAAAACCTAACACAATGCCACCCCTCCTCGCTTCCTCGTTGCAGATCGACCTGCACTTCCTCGACTACGCCATTATGGTGATTTACGTCGTCTTTGTGCTCGGGATCGGCTTCGCCCTCAAACGCTACATGAAAAACTCGGAGGACTTTTTGATCTCCGGGCGCTCCATCCCGGCCTGGGTCACCGGCCTCGCCTTTATCTCCGCCAACTTGGGCGCGCTGGAGGTGATCGGGATGGCCGCAAGCGGTGCCAAATACGGCATGCTCACCACCCACTTTTACTGGATCGGCGCCATCGTCGCCATGGTCTTCTTGGCCATCTTCATGATGCCGTTCTATTACGGCTCCAAGGCCCGTTCCGCCCCGGAATACCTGAAGATGCGGTTCGACGAAAAAACCCGCGGTCTGAACTCCGTTTCCTTTGCGGTAATGACCATCCTCGGCTCCGGCATCTCCATGCACGCGCTGGCCGACCTGCTCAGCAAGCTGCTCGGCTGGAACTACGACCTCAGCCTCGTCATCTGCTCCGTCGTCGTGATGATGTATATTTTCAAAGGCGGCCTCACCTCCGCCATTTACACCGAAGTCGTCCAGTTCTTCCTCATCGTCTTCGGCTTTGCCCCCGTGGTTTTCCTCGGGCTCAAGGAAATCGGCGGCTGGGAAGGCTTGACCGCCAAGCTGCACACTGTTGGTGCCAATAGTCAGTCCATGGGGCTGACCGACAACCAGCTCGGCGAAACCGCCTGGACCAGCATGTGGAGCAATCTCGGCGACGCCTCGGCCAACTCCATGGGAATTAACTGGATCGGCCTCGTTTTCGGCCTGGGATTCGTTCTTTCCTTCGGCTACTGGTGCACCAACTTCCTCGTAGTGCAACGCGCCATGGCTGCCAACTCCATGCGCGCCGCCCGCAACACCCCGATCATCGCCACCATCCCCAAAATGATTTTCCCCCTGCTGGTGATCGTGCCAGGGCTGATCGCCGTCGCCTTGGAAAGCAGTGCCTTGAGCTCCCCCAGCGCCGATTCCTACGCCATCGCACGCAAAGAGGTGAAGATCGATGACGCCGCATGGAAAACACTTGAATCGCGCATCGTCGCCCAAGACGCCTCCTTCTCTCCCATGGCCGCGGCCGGGGCAGTTTTGGCCGCAACTCCAGATGCCAAGTCTTACAACAAACCGGTAATCGCCGGAATCGTGGAAAAAATCCGCAAGGAAAATCTCGCTCCGGAACAGGCCCGATCCCTGATTCAAAACAACCTCGGTGAACGCGACTATAACAATGTCATCACCTCCCTCCTCAACCGCTACTGCCCAACCGGCCTCCTCGGTCTGGCGCTCACCGCGCTCCTCGCCTCCTTCATGTCCGGCATGGCGGGCAATGTCACCGCGTTCAACACCGTCTGGACCTACGACATTTACCAAAGCTACTTCGCCAAGGACAAGAGCGACGCCCACTACATGTGGATGGGCCGGGTCGCCACCGTGGTCTGCATCATCCTGAGCATCGGCTTCGCCTACGTCGCCCGCCAGTTCGACAACATCATGGACTTGCTCCAACTGGTGTTCGGCTTCGTCAACGCGCCCATCTTCGCCGCCTTCCTCTTCGGCATGTTCTGGAAACGCGCCACTGGCCACGCGGCTTTCTTCGGGGTGCTGCTGGGCACAATTGTCTCCGCGCTCTTCTACGGCTTCACCGTGGTCAAAGACGGCTCCGCTTGGTTCACCTCGGGAGAAAACGCGCTCTACACCTTCCAGAGTGCGATGACGCAAAACTTCTGGTTGGCCCTCGCCTCCTTCGGCACCGCTGCCTTGGTCATGCTCATCGTCTCCCTGGTCACCAAACGCACCAAGTCCGACGAGGAACTGAAGGGGCTCGTTTACTCCCTGACGCCGAAACAGGTGGACGCCGACGCGCCTTGGTACGCCAAGCCGGCCATCAGCGGCGTGATCATCCTGATCGTCTGCGTCGCCCTCAACATCTACTTCGCCTAATCTCAACCCGTTTTTCTTCCCATGGACATTCGCAATCCCATCGGCCTGCTCTTCACCCTCCTCGGCGCCCTGCTGATCGGCTGGGGTCTCTTCGGAGGCGAGGAGGCCGCCACCGCCAAAAACGTTCCCGAAGCCATCAACATCAACCTCTGGTGGGGCATCGTGATGCTGGTTTTCGGCCTCATCATGCTCGGGCTCGCCATTTGCGCCGCCAAGAAGAGCAAATGCCAGGACGGCAAATGCTGCTGCGGGGAATAAAATTTCCTCCGCGTTTTTCCCAGCCGGCATCCCTCGGGGTGCCGGTTTTTCTTTGCCCGGCAAGCAACACTCTTGCCTCCGCGCCCGTCCGGGTTTTTTCTGCCCTCTCCAACCGCAAACTTCTCCCTCACACTTTGCCACCACGCCGTCCACATCCGCGCTCCCCTCGCCCGTATTCCGCAGGAAAAAGCAAGCAGCCGATCCGCAGCGCCGCCCGCGCCCTGATTATTCACGATGGCTACCTGCTCACCGTGGTACTGCGCGACAGCAAGGGCGATCTCCATGTGCTGCCGGGCGGCGGACAAATGCACGGCGAAACCCTCGCCAACACGGTGCGGCGCGAATGCCGCGAGGAACTGGGCGTGGAAATTTCCGTCCAGACACTCGCCTACGTCCGCGAATACATCGGCGCCAATCACGATTTCGCCAAGCGCCACCGCGATTTTCACCAAGTCGAGGCGGTCTTCCTTTGCACCATCCAAAATCCCGGCCAGCTCGGCGCAGGCTGCGAGCAAGACAACCGGCAGGTGGGCCTGAAGTGGATTCCCTTGCGCGAATTTTCCCACTACCGTTTTTCGCCGAGCATCCTGCAAACCTATGTGCAGGACGGTCAGCTAGTCATCCCCCAGCCTTATCTCGGCGACAATCATTAGCCCGTCGCGATGGATTTTTCCTCCGCCTATCTCGAACGTTTCGCCGGGGTTGGACGCCTCTACGGGCGCTCCGGTCTAGCCCGGCTCGCCGCCGCCCATGTCGCCGTGATCGGTCTGGGCGGCGTCGGCTCTTGGGCGGTCGAGGCACTGGCCCGCTCGGGTGTCGGCGAAATCACCTTGGTGGACATGGATGACGTCTGCGTCTCCAACACCAACCGCCAGCTCCACGCGATTTCCTCCGCCATTGGCCATCCGAAAACCGAGGTGCTGGCCGAGCGCGTCCTCGCCATTAATCCCGAGTGCCGGGTGCATGCGGTGCCGCGTTTCTTCACGGAAAAAACCTCGGAGGAAATTCTCGCCGCGCCATTCACCGGCATCATCGACGCCATCGACAGCCTGTCTCCCAAGTGCCATCTGCTCGCCGCATGCCGCGCCCGGAAAATTCCCGTGGTCGCCAGCGGGGGCTGCGCAGGCAAACGCGATTTCTCCGCCATCCGCGTCACCGACATGGTGCAAAGCGATTCTGACCGGCTCCTCAAATTCGTCCGCAAACGGCTCCGCCAAGTTCACCGTTTCCCCCGCGGCGAAAAAAAATTCGGCATCCCCTGCGTCTGGTCCACCGAACTGAGCAGCGGCGATCCCGATGGCTGCGACGCCTCCCTGCCCGGAACCATCGGCAGTGAAGACGACTTGCGTCCAAATTGTGAATGGGGCTTCGGCACCGCAGTGTTCATTTCCGGCGCCTTCGGTTTCGCCGCCGCCGGGGTGATGATCGAAAAAATCGCCTCTGGCACCTGGCCTGTTTCCGCCGCCAAGGAAATTCCTCCGCCCGCGGCCCCGGCTTTCTGATTTGCCCTTTCCTCCGCGCCGCCGCACTCTCGCCGCATGATTGCTGAAAAGACGCGCGCCGAATTGCTGGCCTTCGCCAACACGCTCGCCGACCGGGCCGGGGATTTGCTCCGCGACTACCATGCCCGCGCCGACACCCCGGTCGAAATCAAGCCCGACGGCTCCCCGGTCACCCTCGCCGACAAAGACTGCGAAAAGCACCTGCGCGCCTGGATCGCGGAGCAATTTCCCGCGCATGGAGTCATCGGCGAAGAATTTGGCGAGGATCGCCCCGACGCCGAATTCGTCTGGATCCTCGACCCGATCGACGGCACCAAATCCTTCATCCCGCGTGTCCCGCTCTACGGGCTGCTCTTCGGGTTGCTTTACCAAGGCAAACCCTTCCTCGGCGTGATCGAGCAACCAGTCCCCCGCCAGCGCGTGGTCGGCGACGGGCAGCGCACGCTCTACAACGGCCGCCCGGCCAAGGTTTCCTCCCAGCGCGAACTTTCCAAAGCCCTGCTGCTCACCACCGACATTAAAAACGTCGCCAAATACCAGGACAACGCCGCCTGGCAACGCCTGCTCCAAGCCACCGGCACCTTCCGCACCTGGGGCGATTGCTACGGGCACCTGATGGTCGCCGCCGGGTTCGGCGACATCGATCACGACCGTGCACACGCGGTTCGTGACCAGCCCCGAGCTGGCTCCCTATCAGGGCGCGGGCGCGGCCATTTCCGACTGGAAGGGCGGCGACCCCATCGCCAGCGCCAACATCATCGCCGCCAATCCCTGGCTGCACGAGCAGGTGCTCGCCGTGCTCAACGGCTGAGCCGCAAAGGAAACTTTCCCCCGCAAAAAACACCAACCGCCTCCCTCATGGCCCAAGGACAAGGATCCACCGGCAACGTCATTGCCGCACTTTCCAGCTTCTTCATTCCCGGTCTCGGCCAGCTCATCCAAGGCCGGCTTCTCCTTGCGACCTTCATGTTCGTTTCGGCCTGCATCCTTTGGTGGTTCTGGCTCGGCTGGATCATCCACCTCTGGTCCATCCTCAACGCCGCGCTTTTCAAGCCGAAGGGAAATTGAGCTTTCCAAGCCGCCCGCGCTTTCTTTTTCCTTTGCTCCACATGCTTTCCCTCCGCTCCCTCGCCGCCGCCGCGTTTATCTCGCTCTCCTCCGTCGCCGGGTTCGCCGACGTTGACGCTTCCGCGCCCAAATCCGTTCCGGCTGAAAAATCCCGCACCGCCGCGCAGATGGGCACCTTCACCCTGATGGCCGAAAACGACTTCAAATGGAGCGACAAATACTACACCAACGCAGTCCAGTTCGCCTACACCAGCCCGGTGCTCTTTCAGGAAAATGGCGCGCCCGACTGGCTCGCCAGCACACTGCGCTTTACTCCGCTGGCCGTTTCCTCTGCGACCACGCCCGCCGAATACCGCTTCCATTTCGGAGTCGCCCAGGAAATGTACACCGCCAAAAGTTTGGACCGCTACCCGCCGCCGGGCGACCATCCTTATTCCGGTCTGCTCTACGGATCCTTCGGTCTGAGCAGTGAAACCGCCAGCCGACTGGACGTGCTCGAACTCAGCCTCGGCGTCATCGGCCCGGCCTCGCTGGCCCGCCAAACCCAAAACGAATACCACGACCTGATCGACGACGACCGATTCCTCGGCTGGCCCGACCAAGTGCGCAACGAGCCGTTGATTCAGCTTGCCTGGGAGCGGCGCCATCGCGTCTGCCTCCATCGGGAGGAAAGTTTCGGCATCGACGTCATCCCACACCTCCATATCGAGGGCGGCACCGTCCGCACCTACGCCACCGGCGGTGCCCAGTTGCGCCTCGGCTGGAACCTGCCGGAGGACTTTGGCGTGGACACCCTGCGCGCCACCAATGCCACCTTTCGCCCGGCCCGCAACCTGCCCGTCTCCGCCTCCGGCTTCCGCCCCGACTCCTTCTACTTTTACGCCGACGCGCAAATCGAAGGCTGGCTGCACAACTCTTCACTCGACGGCAATCTTTGGCGCGACTCCTACTCCGTGGACAGCTATCCCTGCGTCGGCCAAGGCACCTTCGGCATCGCCGCCCACTGGGGCCAGTGGCGCTTCACCTACGCCACCCTGGTCCGTTCCAAGGAATTTCGAACTCAGGACCACGATACATTTGTCTTCCACAGCATCAGCCTGACCGCCGCTTTTTAAAATTTCCTCCGCGCGTTTTCCTTCGCGCAGACCCCATTCGTCCACAAAAAAAACCACGGCTTCAAACCGTGGTTTTTTTGTAAAACTCCCCGAAGGGAAATCGCTTAGCCTTCGCTCGAATCGCTAGGCGCATCACTCCGCTCTTCCCGGCGGTCTTCGCGACGCGGACGGTCACCGCGGTCGCCCCGGCGGGGACGATCCCCATAGTCACGGCGCGGACGGTCACCGCGGTCGCGACCGCCTTCTTCGCGCGGCTTCGGCTCGTAAGGCCGGCCTTCCTTTTCGGCAATGGCGGCGCGGCGCGACAGGCGCACCCGGCCCTTGTCGTCGATGCCCACGCACTTGACGATGATCTCGTCGCCCAGTTTGCAGACATCCTCGACCTTGTTGACGCGGAAGTCCGCCAGCTCGGAAACGTGCACCAAGCCTTCCTGACCGGGCAGACATTCCACAAAGCAGCCGAATTCCTTGATCGAGCGGACGATGCCCTTGTAGGTCTTTCCAGCTTCGATTTGCGCGGTGATAATGTTCACCTCGTGGATCGCGCGTTGCAGCGACTCGGCGCTGGTGGCGAACACGATCAGGCGGCCCGAGTTGTCCTCGTTGATGTCGATTTGCGCGCCGGAAAACTCGGTGATGCGCTTAATGTTCTTGCCGCCTGGCCCGATGAGCGCGCCGATCTTGTCCGGCGGGATCTGCATCTGGTGAATGCGCGGGGCGCAATCTTTGGTGCCGGTGTTCGGCTCGCTCTTGGTGGCAAGCATGATCTCCAGAATCTTGTCGCGGGCCACACGATTTTGCGCGATGGCTTCCTTGGCAATTTCAATCGGCAAGCCGTGGATCTTCAGGTCAAGCTGGAAGCCGGTGATCCCCTCCTTGGTGCCGCAGATTTTGAAGTCCATGTCGCCAAAATGGTCTTCCGCACCGATGATGTCGGTGAGCACCACGTGGCGCTGGATCACGCCGTCCTTGTCCTCAGTCACCAGCCCGCAGGAAATTCCCGCGACCGGGGCGGAAATCGGCACCCCCGCGTCCATCAGCGCCAGCGTTCCGCCGCACACCGAGGCCATCGAGGTCGAGCCGTTCGACTCCATGATTTCCGAACTGAGACGGATCGAGTAAGGAAACACGTCCTCCGGCGGCAGCACTGGGAGCAGCGAACGTTCCGCCAGCGCGCCGTGGCCGATTTCGCGGCGGCCGGGGCCGGTGAAGCGGCCACACTCGCCAACCGAGAACGGCGGGAAGTTGTAGTGAAGAATGAAGGATTTCGACTTCGGTCCGCCAGTCAGTCCGTCCAGTTCCTGCACGTCTTTCGAGGTGCCGAGCGTGGCGATGACCAAACCCTGGGTTTCGCCGCGCTGGAAGAGCGCTGCGCCGTGCACGCGGGGCAGCACGTCCACCGCACAGGAAATCGGGCGCAGATCCTTGGCCGTGCGGCCGTCGGCGCGCTTGCCTTCATTGAGAATGGTCTGCCGGTAAACGACCTCCTGCAGTTTTTCAAAAGCGATGTTGATGTGCCGCGGATCGAAATTTCCTTCGCCCAACTTGGCGGTGACCACTTCCAGCGCCTCGGCCTTGACCGCGCTGACCGCGTTGCCGCGATCCTGCTTCTTTTCCTGGTAAACCGCCTTGGCCAACTTGCCGTCGGCTTCCGCGACTTCGCGGCAGATTTCCAAAACCTTCGGCTCGCACACCACCAGCGCATATTCGCGCTTGGTCTTGCCGTATTGCTTCGCCAGTTCGCGCTGCGCGGCGATGATCGGCTGAATGGCTTGGTGGGCAAATTCCAGCGCCTGCACAAAACGGTCGTCCGAAATCTGGTCCGCGCTGCCTTCGATCATCATCATGTCGCGCTCGTTGCCGACGTAGATCAGGTCGAGGGTGGTTTCCTGCATCTGCTCGTTGGTCGGATTGGCGACAAACTCGCCGTTTATCTCGCCGACGCGCACACAGCCAATCGGGCCGTTCCACGGGATGTCAGAGCAAAGCAAAGCCGCAGAGGCACCGTTCACCATCAGGATGTCGGACTCGTGAACCTTGTCGGTCGAAAGCAGCAGGCCGATCACCTGCACCTCATTGAGGAAGCCTTCCGGGAAAAGTGGACGCAACGGGCGGTCGCACAGACGCGAGGTGAGGATTTCCTTCTCCGAGGGTTTTCCTTCGCGCTTGAAGTAGCCGCCGGGAAAACGACCGGCCGCGGCAAACTTCTCGCGGTAATCGACGGTGAGCGGGAAAAAGTCCTGATCGGGAGAGCGCAGGCCTTCCGCTGCGGTGGCGCTGACAAAAACGGTGGTTTCACCGCTGGTGATGGTGACGGCGCCGTTGGCTTGACGGGCGATGGAGCCGGTGCCGATGGTAATGCCGAGTCCTTCGACTGTTACTGAGTATTCTTGTTTCATTTTATTGGGGCGGCGGGTTTCCGCCGGATTGGGCGAGATTGCCCGTGTTGTTGTTTGTTTTCTGTGAGAAAAATTCGGGAGACTGCGCCGGTACGCTAATCGGGGAAAAAGCGAATGCCTGACCCAGTATTCAGGTCAGGCATTCAAAGAAAACTCATGCTTCGCTCCCCGCATTCTTGCAGCACACCGATAGTGGAAACATGAGCGCTCTCTCTCGCTTTACCGACGAAGATTCAGCTTCTGAATGATTTCGGTGTATTTTTCCAAATTATTGTCCTTGAGGTAATTCAAGAGTTTACGGCGACGGTTGGTCATGTGGATCAGACCACGGCGCGAGTGAAAGTCCTTGCGATTGCTCCGCAAGTGCTCGGTCAGGTGGGCGATGCGGGCCGAGAGAATGGCGATCTGCACTTCGGAAGAACCGGTGTCTTTCTCGCTCAATTGGAACTGCTTGATGATTTCAGACTTGTTGATGGACATAACTTTTTGGCTTTGCATGACTTTTAGGTTTCCCACTTGGAAAACCATCCTTCCAGCACGTCACCAAAAGGACCGTTTGAACCTGAAATTTTCAGGGAAATCACGGCAAGGCGGGGCGACCCGGCTCGCTAACGTAGGAGCGGGAAACTGGGAAATGCCCGACGGCCTGCAAGTCTTTTTTCAAGAAATCAGCAGACTGATCCGGATTTTCCTTCGGGTGATTTCCCACCCCATTCCGGCACAAACCCTCTTTCCCGCAAATAGGCCAGCGTTTCCTGCTCGGCCACCCGCATCGCCGCCCGGGGCGCGTCGCTCAAATCATCATGCCCGGCCAAATGCAGCCAGCCATGCACCAAATAGAGCAAAATTTCCTCCGCGACCAAGGTGCCGTGCTTCGGGGCCTCGCGTTCCGCTTGCGGGATGCAGACGCATATTTCCCCCGCGAAACTCTCATCCCCGTCCTCGCCGGGGAAAGTAATCACGTCCGTCGGCGTTGGGTCGTCGAGAAAATCCGCGTGCAACTGGATCATTTCCTCATCGTCAAAAAATGCGATTGAGAGTTCCCCCGGCGGAATCCGCCAAGCGTCAAAAGCGTCGAGCAGGCGGAACAAGCGCCGCACCGGAGCCGCCGTGACACGCATCCGAGCGCTCCGGTTGCCCACCTCAACCGATCTTGTGCTGGGTTTGCTTCGGGGCATTTTTGTTCTCCGACGTAATTTCCGGGTATTCCACACGGTGGTGCAGCATGTTTACCAGGGAAAATTTCAAACTCGCCTTCACCCGCTGCACTTCCCGGAAGGTGAGCGGAGACAAATCCAGTTGGCCGTCGGCAATCCGGTCAAACACCAGCCGTCCCACCAATTCCTCAATGGCTTGCGGGGTGACTTTCTTCAAGGAGCGCGATGCCGCCTCAACGCTGTCCGCCAACAACACAATTGCCGCCTCCTTGCTCCGCGGGCGGGGGCCATCGTAGCGGAACAAATTCTCGTCCACGCCCCGCTCGTCCATTTGCGCCGGCACCTGCTCGCCGCCGGTACGCACCGCAGTATCGTCGCCGTTCGAATGCGCCTTTTCCTCCAAGCGCTGCTTGGCCTTGTGGTAAAAAAATTGAATCAGGCCCGTGCCATGGTGCTGCTCGATGATGTCGATGATCACCCGGGGCAGCTTGTATTCCTTCGCGATTTCCACGCCCTCGCGCACATGGCTCTTGATCACCAGCGCGCTCATCGACGGGCTGATGTCCGCGTGCGGATTGATGCCGGCGAGCTGATTTTCCACAAAATATTCCGGTTTGACCATTTTCCCGATGTCATGAAACAGCGCCGCGCACCGGCACAGCAAGGCGTTTGCGCCAATTTGCGCCGCCGCCCGTTCCGCCAGATTGGCCACCATCACGCTGTGGTGGAAAGTCCCCGGCGCGATGAACTGCAGCTTGCTCAGCAACGGGTGATTGTAGTCCGTCAGCTCCAACAGGGTGATGTCGGTGGTGATTTTGAAAACATTCTCCAGCAACGGCAGCAAGCCCACCGCAAAAATCCCCGTCAGCAAGCCGCTCAGCAAACAGGCAGCGGTCTGAGAAAGCGCCACCGGCCAAGGCACGCCACTGTAAACACAAATGCAAAATACCGGCACTGCCACCGCCAGCCCGGCGAAAAATCCCGCCCGCACCACCGCGTTGCGATTCCGCACACCCATGCTGAAATAAATCCCCACCAGGCAGGAGAAGAAGGAAATGCTCAGCACATCAATGTTTCGCCCCAACATCATCGCGCTGAAGGAACTCACCACCAGCGCCGCCAGCACCGCAAGATATGGACCGGTCAGCATCGTCACCAAAATCGCAGCAAATGCCGGGGGGGCGACCCAGAACAGCAACTCCCGTCCGCCAAAAAACTCCAGCACGCCTGCCGTCTCGCCCATCTCCAGCACGCCCCGGATCAACAGCAAATTCAGCAGCACCAGCAAGGCCAGCAAGCTCACATTCCGCCGTTTGCGCGGGGTAGCGGGAATCGCGATGCGCGCGTACAAACCAACAAGGAAAACCACCCCCAGCGCAAACAGCATATTCTCCCACAAAGCCTGCGTCAGGCCGTATTTATTATGCTCGCGGTGCAGCAACTCCTTCCGGTAAGCGCTCCAGCGTTCCAAAACTTCGGGAGTCACTCGCATGCCGGGTTCCAGCAGCGCGTCACCCGCCTGTACTTTAACCAACGCATCGCCCAGTTGCGCCAGCGCTTCCTGCTGCCGTGCCTCGGTCGCTCGCAAATCAATGCGCAAATTGGGCGTCAGCCCGGCGCGAAAAATGTCAAACAAAGCATCACTCAAATGATTGCGCCCCTCCCGCAACCCCAGCTCCCGCGACACCACCGAATCCAGATTGTCGC
>CALNBE010000232.1 GCA_937874455.1 uncultured Opitutia bacterium
TGCTCTGCCTGCTGGCGCTTGTTTGCCGCAAGGGAAGCTCGCGCGAATGAGTGCGTTGACGATGCTGGTCCTTTCCGTGCTGGTCCTTGCCGTGTTTCTTTGCTCGGCGGCGTTTCTCTCTTCTATGGCCGCGTTGACTTACCCGGCTGTAAAGCAATCGCTGGCCCTTTTCTGGGTTGGGGAGCGCGGCGCTTGGCTCTACCTGGATTTAGCGATTTTTGGCGGGATCTTCGCGGGTTGCGTCCTCACGCTCGCATTCGGGGCGGTGGTAATGGCCCTCAACATTTCCAGCGCTGAGGACGCCGCTCTATACGCGGCCACCTTGACTAGCGCGGGACTGGGCTACTGGGTGGGCCGATGACACGCGAGCTTTCCACCCTTTTTGAGCCAGGCCCTCTCTCCGGCCCGGGCAGCTTCGAGCTGCTCCCCATGTCTCCGGACATCCAGGCCCTCTACGACGCAGCCCAACGCAACAAGCCTTTCAGCAAGGACGTGGACGACGCCCTGGCCGCGCACCGCAACGCACACGGCGAACCCGAGCAAATCGAGCACGCCCAGCGTGTGGATCCTGCGGATGCAATGCCCATCGACCCGGAGGCTCGTCGCCAAGCCTATGAACGTCAGCGGCGGTATGCGATTGGCGCCGGCATGACCGCAGGCCTGACGCTTGGGGCCATCGCCCAGGCGCTTGGTGTGTCACCCTCCGAGATTCAGGGCGACTTGGCGGCGATGGATCGATGAGTCCACGCAAAGGTTTCCTCGGCGGACGATCCCCGGCCCAGGTTCAATCCTTGCTGGACGAAGGGGTGACCCAGCGCGCCTTGGCCCAACGCCTCGGCGTCACCCACCAAGCCGTGAACCGCTTTGTCAGGCGACACCGCTTGGCCGGTTCCGGACGGCAGGCCTTCCGGGACCGCCAAGCCCGCGAACTCGCTGAGCGTCGCCAGCAGGTGCAGCGGCTGGTCCAAGCCGGGCTCACATCGGCCGAAGTGGCCAATCGCTTGGGCGTGTCGCCGGCCACCATCGGCCTGGACCGCCAAGCCCTTCGCTTGGGGCGTGTCCTGAAAGGGCCGGAGCAGCGCAGTTTGCGGGGGCTGGGCCTGGACCAGGTTCGGGATCGCTTGACGGTGGTCAGCCGGGCCCAGTTGGCGCGGGAGCTTGGGGTGAGCAGCTCGGCTGTCTATCGCTACTGCGGGAAGGTGGGCCTCAGCCCTCCGTAGCCTAGTTGCCTCTTGGCCCGGCGGTCGTTAAGTGGCCCAGCATATAGTTCGCGATCAGGCTCCGATCACGGGAAGGTCATTTCGATCAAAGGCTTAGCCGCCGTTAGGCTTTGGAGTATTGGCCGAAATGCACCCGCTGAACGATACTTGGAGCCTGTTCGAGGGGATGTATTCGATGCCGCTGCTCAACTGGTCTAACCGTGATGAAGACCTGACCCGTTCCGCCCTGACGCCCTACCGCCTTCTGGAGCCGGTGGCCAGCTTGTCCTATGGGGAGGTCGACTCTCCGAACATGCTGATCGAAGGCGACAACTTGGACGCTCTGAAGGCCCTGCTGCCTTACTACGCAGGGCAGGTGAAGTGCATCTTCATCGATCCGCCTTACAACACTCGCAGCGCCTTTGATCATTACGACGACAACCTTGAGCACGCCAAGTGGCTGTCGATGATGTATCCGCGCCTAGAGCTGTTGCGAGATCTGTTGGCTGAAGATGGATCGATTTGGATAACCCTGGATGACAATGAGGCCCATTACTTCAAAGTCATTGCAGATGAGGTGTTCGGCCGTAAGAACTTCATTGCAAACGCGATTTGGCAGAAGGTCTTCTCTCCGAAGAACAGTGCTCGACATCTTTCCGTCGACCATGATCATCTGTTTGTCTATGCATAAGACGCAGATATTTGGCGCCCGAACGACATGCCTCGGTCTGAGAGGCAAACTGCCACATACAAGAACCCCGATGAAGATCCGCGTGGTCCGTGGACCTCAGGCGACCTTTCAGCGCGCAACTTCTATGGCGCTGGAACATATCCGATTACTTGTCCCAGTGGCAGGGTAATACCTGGCCCTCCAAACGGAATGTATTGGCGTGTGTCGAAGGAGAAGTTTCAGGAAATGGATTCCGATGGGCGGATCTGGTGGGGCGCTGCAGGGAACAACGCTCCTCGAATAAAAAGATTTCTTTCGGAAGTCAAGCAAGGTGTAGTTCCTCAGACGATCTGGATGAACTCAGATGTCGGAAATACGCAGGAAGCGAAAAAAGAGGTCGTCGCACTTTTTGGTAGCGAAAACTTCATGACGCCGAAGCCTGAACGTCTCCTTCAACGTGTCATTCACATAGCGTCTGAAGAGGGGGATCTTGTTTTGGATAGCTTCCTAGGCTCTGCGACTACTTCTGCGGTTGCTCACAAGATGCGCCGGAAATGGATTGGGATAGAAGTCGGTGAGCACGCTCGGTTGCTTGGTCAACCCAGGATGAAAAAGGTTGTTGATGGTGAGCAAGGAGGCATCTCAAAAAGTGCCGACTGGAGGGGCGGTGGCGGCTTCCGCTTCTACAAGCTCGGTGTGCCCGTGTTCGATGATGCGGGCCACATCCGCGAGGGCATCAAGTTCGAGCACCTGGCCGCCCACGTCTGGTTCGCCGAGACTGGCGCCGCACGCTCCACTCGAGCACCGAAGCAGCCGTTCCTGGGCGAGCACCACGGGGTCGGCTACTACCTGCTGTTCAACGGTATTTTGGGCGATGAGAGCAAGACCGGCGGCAACGTGCTGACCAAGCGGGTGTTGAAAGGCTTGCAGACCTTCGAGGGTCCCAAGGTGATCTACGGCGAATCCTGCGATTTGCCTAAAGAGCGGCTGGAGGAGCTCCAGATCACCTTCAAGCAAACCCCCTACGACATCAAGGCACGCTAAGCATGGCTCTTTCCCTCAAGGTGTATCAGCAGCGGGCGTTGTCCAGCCTGGCCCAGTTCCTCGAAGACGCCCGGCTGACCGGCCCCGCATCCGCGTTTGAGAAGAACGCGGATGCCGGTCTGGTCACCCAATACAAACCCATGCCTCATCTGGAGGCCTCGCCCTACGTGTGCCTACGCATCCCCACGGGCGGCGGAAAGACCGTCATGGGCGCGCACATCATCCAGGCGGCAGGCGACGCCTACCTCGAGCGCG
Source organism: uncultured Opitutia bacterium (assembly GCA_937874455.1). Taxonomy (GTDB): domain Bacteria; phylum Verrucomicrobiota; class Verrucomicrobiia; order Opitutales; family UBA953; genus CALNBE01. Next base: position 3,169 of record CALNBE010000232.1, read on the forward strand.
AGTTTCCGCTGGTCATGTGGATGGTCCCCACCACCCAGATCAAGACCCAGACGCTGGAGGCCTTCAAGAATCCCCGCCATCCCTACCGCCAGGAACTGGACGAGGCGTTCGGGGGCAAGGTCGCGGTGTTCGACGTGGAAGACTTCACCCACATCCGCCCCGCCGATCTCGGCACCAAGGTGTGCGTGGTCATTACCACCATGGCCGCGTTGCGCGTGGAGAACCAGGAAGGCCGGAAGGTCTACGAGCACCACGAGGACCTGGAAGCGCACTTCGCCGGCAGCGTGTCCGATCTGGCCTACCTGGAGCAGAACAAAGCCGGCAAGGCCATTGCGTCCTTTGCCAACCTGCTCAAGCTCCACGGCCCGTTGGTCATCACCGACGAAGCCCACAACGCCAACACGCCGTTGTCTTACCAGGTCTACGAGCGCCTGGGCGCCAAGGTGGTGGTGGAACTCACCGCCACGCCCGAGGCCAGCAAGAGCAACGTGCTGGTGAGCGTCAGCGCGTTTGAGCTGAAGAACGCGAACATGATCAAGTTCCCGGTCGTGCTCAAGGAGCACGTCGGGCAATGGGAGGTGGCCGTGGGCAGCGCCGTGGCCCGCCGCAACGAGTTGGGCAAGACCGCGCTGGGCGAGCCGGACTATATCCGTCCCATCCTGCTGATTCAGGCTGAGAACGCCAAGGGCACTGCCACGGTCGAGGAGGTCAAGAAGCACCTCATCGACAACGAGAAGGTGCCCGAAAAAGCCATCGCCATCGCCACGGGCGATCAGCGCGAGATCGATGGGGTGGACCTGTTCGCCAAGAACTGCCCCATCGAGGTCATCATCACCAAGCAAGCGCTCAAAGAAGGGTGGGATTGCTCCTTTGCCTACGTCTTCTGCTCGGTTGCCCAGGTCAAGAGCGACAAGGACATCCAGCAGCTGCTGGGGCGCGTGCTGCGCATGCCGTATGCCACCCGCCGCAAGCAGGAGGCCATGAACAAGGCCTACGCGCACGTCACCACTGCGGCGTTCAATCTGGCTGCTGCAGAGCTCACCAAGTCGCTCATCGACATCGGGTTCAACCCTCTTGAGGCCGTGGGCGCGGTGCTGGCGGATCCCACACCTGGCCCCGGCTTGGACTTGCAAGGCGGCAAGGTCAATCCGGTTCCCGTGACGCCCAAGACCACCATTGCCGTGAGCAAACAACCGGATCTTACTGGTATCCCTGCTCGGGACCAGACCAGCGTGGTGTTCACTCCGAACGAGGAAGGCAAGGGCGGCTCGGTGGAGATCACGGGCGAGGTGGACGAGTCCACCGTGGAAGCGATCACCAAGGCTGTGCCAACCAAGGAGCGCGAGGAAGCGGCGCAGGCCGTCCTCAAGCCGGCGCTGGAGCAGGCTACAATCCAGCGGCATCAGATCGCCGCCAAGGCCGTCAAAGCCCCTAGCCAGAACGGCGCGGTGTTCAGCGTGCCGCGGCTTGGGGTCATGGAGCAGGGCGAGCTGGAGTTCGTGGAGAGCGGCGCCACGCCGCCGGGCTTCACCTGGGACTTGCTGGCCTATCCCCCGGACTTAACAAGCCTCAAGTTCAACGCAGATAGCAAGACCTTTGAAGTTGATTTGGTGGACGAGAAGGTCAGCTACACGCCGATTGATGACGACGTGAACACCTACTTGCCAGGCTTCGCCAAGGACCGCACACAGGCGGACCTGGTGGGCTGGCTGGACCAGAAGATCCGCGATCCAGCGGTCAAGCAGCCCGTGCTGCGGGAGTGGTTGCGCCGGTCCATCAGCGGGCTGTCCGAAGATCGGGGCTTCTCTCTCTCCCAACTGCTCAATGGCCAGTTCGTGCTCCGACGGAAGCTCGGCGAGCAGCTTCAGATCGCCAAGGCGGAGGCGCTCAAGGATGGCTTCCAGCAGGCCTTGTTTGGTGCCGACGCTGAGATCGTGGTCAGCGATGAGCCCGATGCCATGTTCACCTACCCCGCGGACATGACCCAGTATCCGGCGCACTCCTACTACCAAGGCGGCACGTATCGCTTCCGCAAGCACTACTACCCCTTCGTGGGCGATCTTCAATGGAAGACCGCCGGGGGCAAGGTGGGGGAGGAGTTTCTCTGCGCCCAGGCCATCGATCAGCTGGATGAGGTGGCGTTTTGGGTCCGCAACCTGGTGGACAAGAGCCAGTTCTGGATGCCGACGTCCAAGCAGCGGACCTACCCGGACTTCGTTGCCAAGCTCAAGGACGGTCGCCTGCTGGTCGTTGAATACAAGGGCGGCGACCGATACACGGCGGACTCCGAGAAGGAGAAGCGAATGATCGGTGAGCTATGGGCCGCTAAGAGCAACGGCCGAGGGGTCTACCTCATGGCCCAGTTGAAGGATGAGAAGGGCAACAGCGTGACCGAGCAGCTGAAGGCAGCCATCGGGGAGTGACTTCATAACAGGGGGAAGGGAATGGCTGTCTATATTTCAGATCTCGATATTCGCAACTTTCGGTCGTGCGTTTCTACGCAGTTGCAGCTGACCGAGTTCACGCCACTCGTTGGGTTGAACAACTGCGGTAAAAGCAACTGCCTCACTGCACTTCAATGGTTGGTAAAAGGGGGGCGCTGGAAGGAGGAAGACTTCCACGATCCACTTCTGCCTATTGAGGTATCTGGCCGTCTCTATGGCATCGTCGAAGAAGACCTTGCCATGCTGGACTTGAAGCATCGAACAAGGATCGAGCCGCATGTGCGTGATGGCGTGCTTCGCATCCGAAAGCATCAGCAAGGGGCTGGCAGTGGCGTTTCACTGACCGTGTTGAACTTAGACACGAACGAGTGGGATCCAAATCCGACTGGCATTGATCAGGCCATCTCAGCTCTTTTCCCGGATCCAATACGGATCGGGGCTATGGAGGATGCGGAAGAGGATGCCAGTAAGGCAAAGACCAGTACGACGATTGGTAAGCTTTTAATAGACATGGTCGCAGCTATTCAAGAAAGGCATCAGGCGGATCTATCGCCGCACCTTTTGGCAATCGTTGGAATGCTTTCCGCTGAGGGTGCAGAACGATTTGAAGAGCTGGGGAGGATTGACGCCTCCATCAATCAAAAAATCGCCGATCTGTTCCCTGGGGTGAGCATCAAGCTGGATTTCCCCGTCCCTGTGTTGAACGACCTCATCAAGGCGGGAACCGTCAAGGTCTATGAGGGAGACGGAAAGGGCAGGGGATTTGGTTCATACGGGCATGGTGCCCAGCGCGCTATTCAGATGGCAATGGTGCGCCACCTGGCTGACCTCAAGCGAGGCGTTGCCATAGCCGGTGGAGTGACGCTGCTGCTGATTGATGAGCCCGAGCTGTTCATGCATCCCTTTGCTGTAGAGCAGGTTCGCGAAGCACTGAGGGCACTTTCCGCGTCGGGCTATCAGGTGGTCTTTTCGACCCACTCTGCTCAAATGATCCTCGCGCGCGACGCTAAAAATGCTTTGTTGATGACGAAGAAGCATCCGCAGGGGACCCAAGCAAGGCCCAGGCTTCAGTCGGTGGTCGAGCAGTTGGTTGCCGAGCCTACGCATCAGCTCCACCAGATCTTCAGTTTGACCAACTCTTCCCAGATGCTCTTCGCTGACAAGGTGGTCTTGACCGAGGGAAAGACAGAGCTCCGGTTGCTCCCCAGCCTCTTCAATGCAGTCTCCGGCAAGACCATGGGGCAGTCTTCGCTCGCGATTGTCGCGATGAGCGGCGTCTCGGATACCCAGAAGTCCATGGAGATCCTGGAGGCGCTGGGCCTTCCAGCATGCGCGATTGTGGACCTTGATTACGCGTTTCGGCAGGCCACCAAGCACGGTTTCCTTGACCCGAGCGACACTGATATCGCTACATGCCGCTCGATGCTAAGAACGATGGCGGACGAGGGTCAGATCACCTTGGACGAAGGGGGACTCCCTAAGAAGGGCCCCCAGGGCCCGGCCTCGAAGGCTTTCGAGCTTCTAGCGGAAAGAGTAGAAGCATTGCCGCACATCCAGGCACTCGTCCGAAAGCTTCGGGACAAATCGATCTGGCTATGGAGCCGGGGTGCCATCGAGCCTCATGTTGGGCTGACCGAAAAGAAGGAGCACGCCTGGCTGGCGTTCCAAGTGAAGGTCGAAAGCGATGGGGTGGATGCAGCATGTGCGGACGCAGCAAGCGTGCGAGAACTCGTGGAGTGGCTGGCTCGCTAACGTCCGCTAGCACGTTGGCTAGTCCACCGGCCCGGAGCGCTCGCGGAGCTTCTCGCAAGCGCGCTGGGCGGCATGACCATCGTTAGTCTGGCAGGGCGAATGTGAGTTTAGCCAACCCGTGCCGGCATGGCTTGGAGCGTGGCGTTCAGTTCGTTGCCGAACGCCACGATGAACTTGCTTTGACGGTTATGTTCTTTTCGCAGCGTCTCCAGCACCCAGCGGGCGGGATAGGATCTGTCTCCGAAGGTGAACTCGCCGAACTGCAAGCCATGTTCCTTTACCTGATCTATCTCAAACTTCGTTTGATAGGAAACTTTGATCAAGGATCGATGCTTGGAATGGTTGTTGAGGTCATCGATGTAGACGAAACTTTCGTCCGCAACGAGTTGGCTGTAGACCTCTTTCAGTGGCTCAGGAAGGCGTCTGTTCACCTCCTTTCGGGTGATGTCTCGCAAGCGCTGGATACGAGTTTTTTCATCCAAGTCCATTCCTAATGCCCAGTAGGCGAAGTAGGCCAAGTGGTCGGGGAGAGAGTGAAGGTTCTGGACGCAAGCAAATGCATGGGCGTGGGAAAAGCGAAAGTGTTCCCAGGCCCCGGGCTCGTCGTCTTCGTCAAATACGCCCAAAAAAACCAACATGGCCTCATCGCTGGTTCGGCCTTCCATCGGCTTCTTGATGAAATAGTTGGCTTGCCTGTAGTGGTATTCGCTGAAGTAAATGCGCTCATTGAGTGCCTGTAGGCAAGAACGCACCTTCTCTAACTGATCGCGGCCAAAGATTCGTTCGACCTGTCCACGCGTTTCGTCGTTATTCCATCGCTTCCTAACCTGGTTCATCCATTCACCCTAACTAGCTGGTCACACCTCGTAGTTTATGCCGGACACAATGCATCCCACTTGACCGACCAAGCCGGTTTCCGGATGGGCTTGCTTGCCCTTTGGCCGCCATGCCGCGCCCGCGAACTCTTCCTTGGCGAGCCAAAGTCGGCGGGAGAGTGCTGCGGCCTGGTTTCGCGCGCGAGCGTCAATGCTGTGGGCTAGGGCACCGCTGGTGGCACCACGACATCAAGGAGCGTGAAGTCCAGGCCCAATGGGACGGCGAAGGTTTGGGCAATGACTTTCTGACTCTTGCCCAGCGAGTCGCCAGGAGCTTTGACCTCCACAAAGCGGAGCTGCCGTTCCCTCCACATCGTGATGTCCGGCCAGCCGCGGCGGTATTCGTAGGGGTTAGAGGCGAAAATGGTGGCAATGCGGTGAAGCAAATCAGAGCCGGCAACTTCAAACAGTTCCAATAGCATCCAGCGCTCCAGGCCGGGAAACACATCGAGAACTGACGAGGTGTCGGACGAATGCCCCCACGCCGTTTGCTCTATGTGTGGACCCCGAGACGCCATTTGGTCAAAGTTAGCCGCCACTTGACCGGCGGTTGCGCGGGCCAGATTCGTGAGCAACTCGGCAACGGTGTAGGATCGTCCGTAGGATGGTTCTGCGGCCAGCGTATAGAGCGCCTCGACGTAGCGCGTGCGCTCGTCGTATCCAAGGTTCTGGAACGACATGGCTTTGATGAGGGTCAGCAAAAGGCCGCCTTCGCCGCTGAACCCTCGCCATCCTTGCTGGGCGAAGTGGGACAGGGCCGCCTTTTCGACCGAAAGCGGCTGGCTCATTTGTGGGCACATCCACTGTTTCGGGCCGGGGCCGCATTTCAGGCGGACCTTCTCGTATCCAAACCCCGCCTTTTCGGCATTTCGCTGTCGGACCGTGATCATGTCTCATCTTAGCTCAGGGGTGACGATTGGAAATGCCTATCCCGACCAGCGCTGAAGGTGTGAGCGCCGCCGGGCGACGGTTAGCAGGGGGATTGATCATGAGATTGAAAGAAGTTTTGGCTCGTCGCTGCACTATTCGCCGTATGCCCACCCGTTATCGCCAAATATGAGGAGGTGAATAAGGCATCCGTCCAAGTCGGCACCGCGACGCCGCGGGGCAACTCGACGAGTCTCGAATGCAAGGCAGGCAGCCTGGCGATCGCCCAGCGCTACGGGAGGGGCTCGATGGCCGTTTCGATGACCAGCTAACACGCCTGAATCCAGTCCACCCGACCGCTAGGGGTCTTCTTCTAAAGCTTTTTGACCAAGAGCGTCGAGGCCGGACGCACGCTGATCTGCCGCACGAGGCTGGTTTCGGTGGATGGAAGTTGGCCGAAGGGCGCGTCCTGCGTTGGCCCTGGCTCCGCCGATGGGCTATAACCCTTGCTTGCCCTCAACGGAGTATTTGCCTTGGCCTTGACCACTCTTCAGTCGATCAACGCAGAAATCAAGCACCTCGAAGCCCAAAAGCGGCTGGTTGAGAAGCGCGATGGTGAGGTGCCCAAGGCGATTGCGGTGCTTCAGAAGTATGCGAAGGTTCTCAGCCCCGCCCAGCGTCGCCAGGTTGCCAAGCTCATTGGCGAGGCCATTGACGTCAAGCCGGCGCGTTCCCCGAAACCTTCTGTGGGGCCGCTGAAGGGCCGAAAGCTCGGCAAAGTCGCCCCCAAGTATCGACTCCCGACGGGAGAGACCTGGGCAGGCCGAGGGCTGGCACCCAAGGCTTTCACGGCATGGGCCAAGTCGGCCGAAGGCAAGGCGTGGGCGCAGGCCAACCCTGGGGCCAAGTTCCCGCCCGCCGCTGGCAAGGTGAAGAAGGCCGCGGCTAAGGGAGCTGCGAAGGTGGGCAAGGTCGCCAAGAAGGCAAAGCCGATTCGGAAACCTGCCAAGAAGGCCAAGGCGAAGCCGGCAGCTTAATCCCTGCACAAAGACCCTGCGAATGCCCGTGCCAAGGCGTTGGCCGCTGCACACGTGTTGCTCGAAATGGCCGACGGGACGCTCTTGCAAGGGGAGGCTGGAACGCGACTGCGCACCGAGTTTGGGCTTCACTGGTCCGCCTTGACGTGCGTCCAATACTTGTCAGGGAAGGACGCGGTCGCTGCATTGACCGCCCTTCCGAGCGATGGGAGCGAGCAGGGGCGGACGAAATCGGATCTCCTCCAAGCCGTGGTCATGGCCCTGGCGGTTGTCCGCGAGGCGCGAGGGAGTGGTTGAGGGAAGGTGTCTGCCAGCAAGCTGTCCCTGCGCCTTCAAGAGGTGCGAGCCGGCTCAAACGAGGGTTCGTAGAGCTTGATGAGGTCATACAGGAGCATGCGCAATCCCTGGCGGCAGTCTGGACCACCATCTTCCCACTGCCAGCCGCTTCTGAACCAAGGCCCGGAACGCTTCAGGGGAGGGAGCTGGTCCCGTTCGCTTGTGCCTGCACTGGTTGCATCGGGCATGCGCGGCCACCACATTCCCGGATACGTCTCGGCCCCCATCCTGCTGGGCGAGCAGGTGCTTGGCGGTGCATTGAAAGGCTCGGGCCTTGCTGGGCTTCAGCCCGAGCTCTGAAGGAGCTGCGAGCCACATCGGCAGGCCGCAGTAGTAGCAGCGGCCGAACTGGGCATGGAAGGCAGACGTGCGGAGGGATTTGCGGCGTTTGGTCGTCATGGATGGCTCCGGAATCGAAAAAAGATTCCCGCGCCCCCATTGGGTGGACCTCGGGCACCCGGAGCCTATTGGCTATGCGGGCACAACACCGACGCTTCTGCGACCGGCGATTGCTTTTTAGCTCACTCGTGCCCTCGGTGCAAGCGCTTTGCGTTGGCCCCTGCAAATCTTGTTGCCCGATCCTCTTGCGGAAATGGATTTATCGAGTATTGGTGAAGCAAGCCCAATCCGGGCCACTTTCCCTTTCCCTAAATCCGAGGAGGATTTTTCATGCGCAAGACCCTTTCTTTTTCTCTGGCCTTGATGGCCGCGTTTTCTGCCGCTTCGGCCTCCGCCGCCGACGTCACCGAAGACTTGATGATTTCTGCGACCGTGAACAACGAGTGCAGCCTGCTCGTGACCCAGCTGGGCGGCGGTGAATACAACGGTTTGGCGTCCGGCACGCAGGGTTATTCCAACGGCGCGTTGCTGGTTCGCTGCAACCAAGGCACCGCCTTCAGCATCGTGCCCGGCGACGGGTTGAACTACGGCGCCGCGATTGCTCGTCCCAATCACCGCGCCGTGTCCGATGGGGCCGGAAACTTCGTCGCCTACGGCCTCTTCAAAGATCCCGGTGCCAGCCAAGTGTGGGGCAGTGGGGCCGATGCTTGGGAGGGCGTGGGAACCGGTGAGCAGCAGATGATCGGCATCGGTTATGCCTTCTACGATTTGAACAAGGTGCCCGGTGGAACCTTCTCCGACACCATCGCCGTAACCCTGACTTATTGATCCTCAACCGTTTCCCTTAAAGCCCCCGGAAATCCTCGGGGGTTTTCTTTTGGGGGTGGGTTGACAACTTTGAATGTTTTGGTTGGATCAAAGGAGGTGATCGGTTTGGAGGAGTGATGTTGAAGCGTTTGTTGGCCGTTTCGTTGCCTGCGTGGGCGGGCAACGTGTCGCTATTTCCCACAAGCATCGTGGCCCCGGCTGGAGAAAAGGCAGGGGCGTTGACCTTGGAAAACCATGGGGAAACCCCCGAGCGCTTTCAGGTGACGGTGCTGGACTGGTCCCAAGATCCCAGCGGGCAGGACGTGACCGGCCCCGCCAAGGCGGTGATCGCGGCACCGTCCATTGTCGAAATCCCGCCTGGGTCCCGCCGGGCCGTGCGGTTGGTGCGCACCCAAGGCATCGGCACGCCGGGCTACTACCGCGTGCTGCTGCGCCAGTTGCCCCAGCCGTCCACGGCGGGCCAGGTGCAGTTGTTGATCCACCAGAACCTGCCGGTGGGGTTTGAAGACGCCAAGGCCGGTCCTCCGGTGCTCACGGCCCGCTTCACCGCCGACGGCCTTCTGCTGACCAACACCGGTTCGACCGCCGCGCGCCTGATCGCCGTCGGTCCTCAAGGCATGCCGGCATGCCGGCATGGCGCGAAGGGGCGTTGGGATGGGTATTGCCGGGGCAGAGCAAGCACGTGGAGCTCAAGCCTGGTCTCAAGGCGTCCACGCTCTCAATCACGGTCAACGGGGCTCCCGTCGTCGTCCCCGTGAACTGAGGGCGACACGTGCGGCGGGGAAGCGTCCTGGGCCTCGCGCTGGCCCTGTCCATTGGCAGCGCGCACGCGGCCATCCCAGACGGGGTGGAGCCGGTGCTGGCCGCGCCGATCCAGGCCAACGGGCTGCCCGCGAAGGACCCCGTGTTGCTCTGGCAGCAAAGTGGGGCCTGGGTGGCCGAATCCACGACCTGGCAGCAGCTCGGCGTGACCCTTCGCCCGGGCGAGGAGGGCCAGGACCTGACCGACCAAGCCTTGGGCGTGACCGTGGCTTACACCCCCGAGAACGCCACCGTCCAGCTCACCATTCCGGCTGACCGCAAGCCGGCGCAGCAGCTCAGCCAGCACGGCACTCCGGTTTCTCAGGTGTCGCCCGCCATCGGGGGCGTCTTGGTCAACTACAACCTCGCCACCCAGATTGCAGGCGGCCAACAAGCCACGTCCTTGGCACTGGACGCGCGCACCGGAGGGCGTTGGGGCGCGGTCTCCACCACCGGGCAGCTCAACCAATCCCCCAACGGGTTTGGCATGCGCCGCGGCATGACCGCTTGGCAGAAAGACGACCTGCCGCGCCAACGGACTTGGCAAGCCGGCGATGTCTACGCCACGCCCCGCATCGGCCCCGTGGCGCTGGGCGGCATTCGACTCGCGAAGGACCCGGCAGCACTGGATCCGCTCACGCCGACGTGGCCCGTCCCGACCTTGGGGGGCATCGCGTTGGATCCGGGGCAGGTCAAGGTCCTGTCCAACCAGGCCGAAATCACACGCCAAGACGTCAAGGCCGGCCCCTTCACCGTGGACGGTCGAAACGTGGCCCTGGGGGCCAGCCAAACGGATGTAGTGGTGCGTGACGCCTACGGCCGGGAAACTGCCGTTTCCACTGCACGGCTCTACGTGGCCCCAACCCTGCTGCGTCCCGGGCTCTCCGCGTGGGAAATCGCGGCGGGACAAGTCCGCGAAGACGAAAACCGCTACGGCACGGCCGGCGTCAGCGCGTCGTGGGCCAAGGGCGTCAACGACCGCTGGACCATCCGAGCCGGTGGTCAGGTGGACGAGAACGGCAAGGGCAACGTCACCGTGGGTTCCACCTGGGCCCCGGGCACTTGGGGCGTTTTCGATGGCGAGGTGGGCCGCTCAAGCCAAGGTGGAACGCGCTGGGCGGCCAGCTACGACTACCGCGGCCCCAAGCTGGGCGTTCGATTGGAACACGAAGAGAACGAAGGCTTCTGGCGCCTGCAGAGCACCTACGCCACACCCATTGCCTCGCGCACCCAAGCCTCCGTGTTCTACCGCCCGGATCGCCGCTTCACTGTGCGTGGCATCTACAGTGCCATCGACACGGGGCGCTCCAGCCTGGCCTTCGCTTCCTTGGGCGTGAGCGCGAACCTGGGCACTGCAGGCCAGGTGTCCGCCAACGTGCTCCGAGACCTCCAAGGCGACGATCTTCAAGTGGCCGCCAGCTACACCTACCGCTTCGGCAGCAAGGCCAGCGTGGGCGTTCGGGCCCGCCAGGCCCCAGGCCAGGATGCCCTGACCACCCGAGCGACCTACCGCACCGAGGGCGGCCTTCGCTTGGCGGCAGAGCACACCGAGGGCGATCAGGGCAGCACCCGGGCCACGGCGGATGCCATGACGCGTTACGGCGACGCCCGGATCATGGTGGACCACTACGACGGGCAAACCCAGGTGGCGGCCAACTTCTCCGGCGCCGTGTTCCTGGACCACCGCGGCGTGGCCTTCGGGCGACCCGCCTACGCCAGCTTCGCCGTGGTGGATGTGCCGGGCCAGGCGGGCTTGCCGGTGCGGGTCAACGGAGCGCCGGTCGGCCAGACCAACAAGCAAGGCCGCGTGTTGGTGACCGACGTTCCCTCCCTGCTACCCACCACCGTCAGCCTCAAGGACAAGGAGCTGCCGGTGGGCGTGGAGATCGGGGAGACCGAAAAGCAATCCGTGGCGCCCCGCCAAGGCGGTGTGCGGGTGACCTTCCCCGTGCTGACGCAGAACGCCCGGGCCTTCACCCTGACAGGGGCCCGCATCGCGCCGGGCACCCTGGCATCTACGCTGAACGAACAAGCCATGGTGGGCTACGACGGAGCGCTCTACTTGGAGCACCCCGAGCCGGGGATGGCCGTCGAGGTGTCCGGCGTGTGCAAAGCCGTGTTGCCGTCGCCACTGCCGGGCATTGGGGTTGTGGCGGAGGTGAGGTGCGACTAAGCGTCCGGATCCCCTTCGCGGGTGGGCGGACCAGACGATCCCCGTCCTTACCAGCAATCACTTGGAAAACCTTCGACCTCTAGTCTGCGCCATTGCCTAAACGCCGAGGCACGACTACATTCCGTGGAAGGGGGGACGGCCAGACCAGTTGAGAAGGAGCGCCCAATGCCCATCAGGGCTGTGGTGTATGTCAGCGAGGCGTCCGACGCGTTGCGCGGCGATCTGCTTGGCCTCCGGAGCGGCAAGCTCCAGGAGCTGGTCGACGACGCAACTCGTTTTAACCGGGATGCCGGCGTGAGTGGGGTGCTCTTGTTCGACGGGACGCGCTTTCTCCAATACCTGGAAGGCCCCCCGGACGGGTTGGACGTGGCGTTCTCTAGGGTGCTCGGAGCCTCGAGCCATCACGATCTGATCGAGCTGCAAAGAGGGACGATCACGGATCGCCGCTTGCCTTACTGGCCCATGCGCTGGTTGCCAGTGGAAGTCAAGGAGCTGAGCGAGGTCGCGGTGGGCGATTGGGCCGGCTTCAAGGTGCGGGGCGACGGAGAAGCATTGAACGCAACCGCGATCGACCGTTTGATGTTTCTGGTGAGCAGGCGCGCACTGGTGGGGAAGTGAGTTGTTGGCGACCGCCAGGCCGCGCAAGGACTCCGACCTCTACGTGCAGCCCAAGTCTTCGTGGATCGCCGTAACAAGCTGTCGGAAGCGGTAAGGCTTCGGGAGAAATCGAACCTTCTCGGGCAGCGGGGGCAGCTGCGAGCGTTGAAGGCCAGACGCGAGCATGACGCGGGCCTGGGGTTGAGCAACCGCGGCTTCCGCCGCGACCTCCAGCCCGTCGGCGCTGTCCGGCATGTTGAAGTCGGTCACTACCACCGCGAACTTGGCGCTGCCGCGCAGGAGGACGAGGGCCTCGTCCCCGTTGCTGGCGGGAGTGACTTGGAAGCCCTGAGAGGTCAGGGCCTCGACGACGACGCTGCGGAGATCGTCTTCGTCTTCAACAAACAACACGTGGATCGGCATCTCAATGCTCTGGTGCGGGGAAGCAAAGGCTGACGCGGGTTCCCTTCCCAAGCTCGCTCTGGAGCTCGGTGAACCCGCCGGACTGGGCCGTGAAGCCAAACACTTGGCTCAAGCCCAGCCCGCTGCCCCTTCCAATGGGTTTGGTAGTGAAAAACGGTTCAAATACCCTGGCCTGCTGGTCCGCCTCAATCCCTGCACCGTCGTCTCGGACGCTCAAGCAGATGTAAGGGCTTTCACTGGCGTTGGGCAACGTAGGATCGCGGGTTTGCCGCGCAGAGGCCGTGATGAGGATCGTTCCGCCCTTCGGCATGGCATCGCGGCTGTTGCACACCAGGTTAAGGATTGCGGCCTCCAGCTGTGCTTTGTCCAGCGACAAGGTCGGAAGGCCTCGAGAAACCTCGACCGTCAATGCGATCGCGTCGCCGGCAGAGCGGCGCAGCAGCGCTTCGCATTCGGCCATCAAGGCGGCCAAATCGACGGCCTCTGGCACCAGGGTTTGGCCCTTGCCAAAGGTCAGCAACTGCCGAGTCAGAAGGGCCCCGCGCTCAGCGGCTCGCTGCGCCGTGTCAATGAGCTTGGCCACGCCCCCGTCTTTGACCCGCAGGCTGATGAGGTCCAGGCAGTTGGCCACGATCGTCAACAGGTTGTTGAAATCATGGGCCAAGCCCAGCGTGAACTTACCGATGGCCTCCATCTTCTGCGCCTGCAGGAGATCGCGCTGGGCTTGGAGCAGCTGCTCCTGCGCTTCGTGGCGCTCGGTGATGTCGCGGGTGATTTTGGCAAACCCCACCAGTTCCCCGTCTTCCCAGATGGGGTCTATCACCACACTGGCGCGAAAGCGCGTTCCGTCTTGGCGCAACCGCCAGCCTTCGGCGACATAGCGCCCCTCCAAGGCCGCGGTCCGCAGGTTTCGCTCTGGTAGGCCGGCTTGGGCCTCCTCGGGCAGGTAGAAGCGGGAAAAGTTGGTGCCGACCACGTCGGCAGCCTGGTAGCCCTTGATTCGTTGCCCACCCGGGTTCCAGGTCTGGATCACCCCGCTGGGGTCGAGCATGTATAGGGCGTAGTCGGTGACGGAGTTCACCAGCAGGGCAAACTGCCGGCTCTCGTCCCTCAAATCGGTTTTCGCTTTCGCTGGTTGGTTCATGGGTCATCCTCTCGGCAGGGCCACCGAAGGGCGACAGAGTGCGCAGTGTAGAAGAGCGACGGCCGTCATCCTTTTACGCCCTCTTCACAAATCGGGCGAGCCCTCGGGCCACACTGTTCAATCGTGGCACAACCACGCAGAGCGCTTGTAGGGAGAAAGTCATGGGATTGGACGGCAAAGCAGTAAGGGTTCTTCTTGTAGAGGACGAACCCACCCTCATGATGGTCTTGGAGCAGGCCATTGCCCAAGTCGGCTACGACGTCTCCAAGACGGCGGAAGACTTGCCCACAGCCTTGGCATGCGCCGAGGAAGCCGCTTTCGATGTGGCGGTGCTGGACGTCAACTTGAACGGGGTCGAGTCTTACCCCGTGGCCGATCGCTTGGTCGAGTTGGGGGTGCCGTTCCTGTTTACGACCGGTCTTGGGGCCAACCGGCTGCCCGAACGCTTCAAAGGCACGCCCTTCCTTGAAAAGCCTTTTCGCCTGAAAGAGATCGCCGCCGCCCTCCAGTCCCTTCGCCAGGAACTGGAGGTTCACTGAGTTTCCGGACCTAGCACCGGTCGGGACCTTCGGGTCCCTTTTTTTATTTCAGCGGGGCGGCGGTCTGCTGGTAGGTGCCCACGGTCTCGCTCACGCCCAGGATGTGGTCCTTCGCGGCCTTCAGCACCTCGTCCCGCGTCGCGCCAGCCTTTAAATCAAGCACGGTGTCCAAGGCCAACAGCTGGAAATGGTAATGGTGCGGTGGATCCTCGACCGGCGGTTTAGGGCCAAAGTAGCCTACCGAGCCTCGGCTGTTGGCCCCCTGCAGCATTCCCTCCGGTTTCAGCAGCCGTGGATCGACGGGCAGGCCCTCCCGCAGTGATTGTGTGGTGGCTGGGATGTTGTAGGCCACCCAGTGAACAAAGGGCTTGACGTTGGCCGCGTCCGGGTCCTCCATGATCAGCGCATAAGACTTGGCACCAGGCACCGGGCTCCACGAAAGAGCGGGCGATGCATCGTCGTGATACGCGCTGAAGCGGGGAGGCAACGCTTGGCCCGAGGGGAACGACGGGGAGCGGAACTGGAACGCGGCGGCGTTGCCGATCCGATCCTTGGCCAACGGGACCCCCGAGCCTTGATTGACTTGGGCCATCAAGGGCCCGCTAGGCACTGCCGCCGCGGGGGAGGCGGACGCTTGGCCCTGGCCGTAAGTCACACGGTAGATGACGCCGTTGGCATCGTCGCCAACCAGCAGGGCCCCCCCCTTGGTCATCGCCAGACCGACGGACCGTGCGATGTGCGCTTGGCCGTTGTCGACCAGGAAGCCGGTCAAGAAGGGCTCAAACCCGACCGGCTCGCCGGCGTCGAAACGAACCCGCACCACCTCGTAGCCCGACGCAGGCTTGCGGTTCCAGGAACCGCGCATCGTCACGAAGGCGTCCCCCCGGTAAGCTGCCGGAAACTGCTGGCCGGTGTAGAACAGCATCTGCATGGGGGCCGCGTGGGCTGTGTAGCCGAGCACCATGGGCTCGCTTGTCGCCGCCCATTGCTGTTTGCTGATCTGCCCTGGCGGTGTGCTCTGGGGATTCACCCCGTCCTTGCCCCAGATGTGGGGCCAACCATACTTCTTTCCTTTCTGAATGCGGTTGAGCTCCTCGGGCTGCTCATCGTTGCCCAAGTAGTCAATGCCGTGATCCATCCCCCACAGCTCCCCCGTTTTGGGGTCCCAAGCAAAGCCGATGGTGTTCCGCAAGCCACTGGCGAAGATGGAACGGCTCTTGCCATCCGGCGAGGACCTCAGCAGCGCCGCATGCTCGGGATTGGTCTCGTTGCACGCGTTACAGGACGAGCCCACGCTGATGTAGAGCATCCCATCGGGGCCAAAGGCCAGCGTGCGGTTGGGGTGCTGACCGCCATCGGGCAGGTCGTTGATGATCCGTCCCTCGGGACCCAACGTGCCGTCCGGGTGTATGGGGGCGCGATACACGTCGTTGGCCGTGGCGACATACAGCTGCCCGTTGGCGATGGCCAGCCCGTGCGCTCCTGGACGTGAGAAGACCACCTTCGGTTCGGCGTCCAAGGCTCCGTCTTCATTGGCATCCTCCAGCAACAGCACGTCGCCTTGATCTCGACGTGAGACATAAATCCGCCCGTCTGGTGCCACGGCGATGATCCGGGGATTCTGAAGGCCTTGCGCAAGGGGACGCACTTGGAAGCCGCTGGGCACCTTCAGGGCCTGAACGCGCTCGGGCGTCGCATCTACCTTGGCGGGTTTGAACGTATGGACGTTGGCTTGGACGTCGGTTCCGTCCCCCTGCTGAGCCAAGGCGAGGGAGGGGGCCAAGAAGACGAGCAAAAGCGCGGAACGGGTCATGAGGATGGCCTGGCGCTGAGGAGCGTTCAGCATCGGGCGGGAGCGGTCAATGGGCTGCGAATGCGTTGCATGCGCGCCGTTCACCACGAAGGCCATCGATCGCCAGGCCCACACATCGCCGGTCTCGGACGCTCCGGCGTTCGCCAAGCCTTCACTCGGGGATCGCTTGATCCGCATCCCAGCCTCGATACGGTAAGGCTTCGCCCGACACGAGAGGAGGACATCCATGGCAGAGCTCAAAGAGAACCTGTTGGACTGGCTGCGCGACGCACACGCGATGGAACAGCAAGCCGAAACCATGCTGAAGGGGCAGGCTTCGCGGATCGAGCACTACCCAGTGCTGAAGGCGCGCATTGAAGAGCACATTCAGGAAACCATTGGCCAGCGCGAACGGCTGGAAGGGTGCATCAAGCGCTTGGGCGGCTCGCCGTCGACCCTCAAGGACGTGATGGGCAAGATGGCAGCCTTCGGTCAGGCCGTCGGCGGCATGACGGCCTCCGACGAGATCGTCAAAGGCGCGATGGCCGGTTACGTCTTCGAGCATTTCGAGATCGCCTCCTACACGGCCCTGATCGCCGCAGCGAAGACGGTGGGCGATACAGAAACGGCCCGGATCTGCGAAGAAATCCTCGTGCAGGAAGAGGCGATGGCCGACTGGCTGGCGGCCCACCTGCCCGAGGTGACCGAGGAGTTCATGGTGCGCGATGCCACCCCGGGCGTCGAAGCCAAAAAGTAACCGCTGCGCCGCGCCGGCCGGGTTCACGCCCGGCCGACGCGGGCGGGCCTACAACGAAAGGCCCTAGGATTGGAGGCGGCTGGCATGCCCAGGCCCATCTGGAGTGGTTCGTTGTCCTTCGGGCTGCTCAACGTTCCTGTGTCCCTCATGTCCGGCGAGCGTCGCATGGATCTGAGCTTTCGCATGTTGGACGCACGAAACAAAAAGCCCATTCGCTACGAGCGGGTCAACGCCGAAACCGGCGAAGAAGTGCCTTGGAAGGACATCGTCAAAGCCTTCGAATACGACAAGGGCAGCTACGTCGTCATAGAGAAAGAAGACATCGCCGCGGCCGCCCCCGAGACGCACGAATCCATCGACGTGGAGGCGTTTGTCGACGCCGAGAGCATCGGGCTGAGGTTCTTCGAAAAACCCTACATTTTGGTGCCCGGCAAGAAGGCCGAAAAAGGCTATGTCCTGCTCCGAGAGACCCTGAAGGAAACCGGCAAGGTGGGCATCGCCAGGGTGGTCATCCGCACGCGCGAATACATTTGCGCGGTGATGCCCGAAGGCGATGCGTTGATCATGATCCTGCTTCGCTACCCGCAGGAGTTGGTGGCTCCGGACGAATACAAACTGCCGCAGGGTGGGGCGTCGGACTACCGGGTTGCGCCCAAAGAGCTCGAAATGGCCAAGCAGCTGATTGAGAGCATGACCTCTGACTGGGAGCCGGACAGCTACCAGGACGAGTTCCGCGAGCGCCTGTCCGACATCATCAAGAAGCGGGTCAAGCAGGCCGGTGCCACGACGACGTTTGAGGAACCGGAGCACCGCGAGGACTCGGCGACCAACGTGGTGGATTTTATGGCCTTGCTCCAAAAGAGCTTGGAGACCAACAAGCGCACCCCGGCGAAGGCAACGCCGGTGAAGACCGCCTCCAAGCCCTCCACCAAAGACAGCAAGCCTGCCAAGAAGGCCGCCGTTAAGAAGGCCCCAGCAAAGAAAGCCGCAAAGAAGTCCCCCGCCAGGAAGGCTCGAAAGAGCGCCTGATCACCCAAGGAGAATCCCATGAGCGACGACAAGAAGAACACCGGCAGCCCGGACCGCGACCGCATCAACGTCAACGAAGACTACGAGCTCCAGTATTGGACCAAGGCGCTGGGCGTGTCCGCCGACGAGCTCCGGGCCGCCGTCAAAGCCGTGGGCCCCACCGCTGCGGCCGTTCGCAAGCACCTGGGCAAGTAACGAGGAGCCGTCATGTCCTTGGTCGAATACCGCCGTAAGCGCCGCTTTGACCAGACCAAGGAGCCCGAACCCGGCAAAGCGCTGCCAAAAGGGCAGCGCGCCATTTTCGTGGTGCAGCTCCACCACGCCAGCCGCCGACACTACGACTTCCGCTTGCAAGTCGGCGACGCCCTGAAGAGTTGGGCGGTGCCGAAGGGGCCCAGCTACGACCCCAAGGTCAAACGAATGGCGGTGGAAGTGGAAGACCATCCCGTCGACTACGCCAGCTTCGAAGGCGAGATCCCCAAGGGGCAATACGGCGGTGGGCACGTGGCCCAGTTTGATCACGGCGTTTGGGCCACCCAAGGAGACCCAGAGGCACAACTTGCCAAGGGTCACCTGCGATTCGAGCTTTTCGGCACCAAGCTCAAAGGCGGCTGGCATTTGGTCCGGTCCGGCAAACCGGCCCGTCAGCCGCAGTGGCTGTTGTTCAAGGACGACGATGCGTATGCGAGCGATCTGGAAGCGGACGATATGCTCGCCGATGTGTCGGCGGCCCCAACGACAGACATCAAGAGAGCCGGCGGCGGTAAAGCCGACAAGAAGAAGCTCAAAGCCCTCCCTGCAAAGCGTGCGCGACGGAAGAACTGGGCCAAGAAGGCGTTGGTCCTCCCCAAAGCGAAAGAGGCGGCTCCGCCTTCCGGCCCCTTCGAGCCCCAGTTGGCCAAGCTGGGGGACGCCCCACCGCAGGGCGACCAATGGGTCCATGAGATCAAGTGGGACGGGTATCGGATCCTGGCAACGGTCGCCGATGGGGCCGTCCGGCTCTGGTCCCGCAACGCGTTGGAGTGGACCGACAAGATCCCCGAGATACGCGACGCCGTGGCGGCGTTGGGCCTTACCTCTGCTGCCTTGGATGGCGAGCTCATCGCCGGATCGGGCACCAAGGAGGACTTCAACCTGCTCCAGGCGACATTGTCCGGGGAGCGGCAAGGCGCGCTGGCCTACGCGCTCTTCGACCTGCTGCACCTCGATGGCGTGGACGTGGCCGCAGCACCTCTGTTGGAGCGCAAGGCGCTCCTGCAGGAGCTGCTGGAGGGCCAAGCCGGCCATTTGGCCTTCAGCTCTCACGTCCAAGGCGACGGCAACGAGGCCTACCGCCTGGCTGGCGAACAGCACTTCGAAGGTATCATTTCCAAGCGCGCCGATCGCGGCTACCACACCGGCCGCAGCGACGACTGGCGCAAGACGAAGCAGCTGGCCAGCGATGAGTTCGCCGTGGTGGGCTATACGGCCCCCAAAGGAAGCCGCAGCGGCTTTGGCTCGCTCCTTCTGGCCAAACCTGATCCCGAACACGGTTGGCTCTACGTGGGCCGGGTGGGCACCGGGTTCTCCGACGCGTTGATCAAGGACGTGAGCAAGAGGATCCAAGGGGGAGGCAAGAAGCCGACGGCCTACGTGCCCACCGAGGACACCGATCTTCGCTCTGCCACGTGGTTCGAGCCGCGCTTCGTGGTGGAGGTGTTCTATCGCGGCATCGGGGGGCAGCAACTGCTGCGCCAAGCCTCCTTGAAAGCCGTGCGGGCCGACAAGGAAGTGAATGATTTGGCGGATTCGGATCGCGCCGCCCCGGCGAAACCGGCCCGTGGCAAACGGGCATCGGCGGCGTCTTCTGCCCGCAAGACCGCCGCAACGCCTCAAGTCGAACGCGTGCCCCCCAAACTGTCCTCCCCGAGCAAGGTCCTTTTCCCTGGCGACGGCTATACGAAGCAAGACGTTTGGGATTACTACTCGGCAGTGATGGATCACCTGCTGCCCGAGGTGATCAACCGGCCCTTGTCGATCATTCGCTGTCCCGCCGGCACTGGCAAGCCTTGCTTCTTCCAAAAGCACCACACCGCCGGGCTGGAGCTGGTGGACTCGGTCAAGCTGAAGGAGGACAGCGGCATCAACGCCCACTACCTCGTAGTGCGCGACGCGGCCAGCTTGCTGGAGCTGGTCCAGTTCAATGCCCTGGAGTTCCATCCGTGGGGAAGCCACGCGGAGGAGCCTGACCGTGCCGACCGGGTGGTATTCGATCTAGACCCCGGCCCAGATGTGCCTTTCGCGGAGGTAAAAAAGGCTGCCACTGATATCCGGAAGCTTCTGGCCCAACTAGAGCTGGAGTCCTTCCTGCGGGTATCCGGAGGCAAGGGCCTTCATGTCGTGGTGCCCTTGAATCCCGGGTGCGACTGGGACCTGACCAAGCGCTTCGCCAAAGGCTTCGCCGACGCGTTGGCGCAGTCCGAACCGCAGCGCTTCCTGGCCACCGCCACCAAAGCCCTTCGAAACAAGCGGATCTTTGTCGACTACCTGCGTAACGGTCGAGGTGCCACCGCAGTGGCGTCGTATTCCCTGCGGGGTAGACCGGGCGCGCCTGTCGCGATGCCTCTGGCGTGGAGCGAGCTGCCAAACCTCAAACGGGCTGACGCGTTCACGATCAAGGACGTGCCGGGCAAGCTGAAACGTCGCCGCAAGGATCCCTGGGACGGCATCGATGCGTTGAAGCAGAACTTGTCGAAATGGGCCCGAAACGACTAACCGCTATCCCCGCGGTCGTGTCCGAGCCTAGACGGGCAGACGCGAGCGTCGTTGGCAGCTGCCGAGCACGTGATGAGCACGCGGGCTTGATGCCGGCTCCTGTCCAATGAGCCTCATGCAATGCGATGCTCCCGCTCCGACCCCGGTGACCGTCTGGACCATCGGGCATTCCACTCGACCTTGGGACGAGTTCTTACAACTGCTGTCCGCACAAGGCATCTCGGCGATCGCGGACGTGCGTCGCTTCCCAGGATCGCGTCGTTACCCTTGGTTTTCGTCCGAGCAGATGGCTGAAACGTTGCCAGCGCACGGCGTGGAGTATCTCTGGATTCCTGAACTGGGCGGGCGGCGCAAGGTGCAGCCGGATTCGCCCAATGGTGCGTGGGACAACGCCGCGTTTCAGGGCTACGCAGATCACATGGCGACCGCCGAGTTCGCCGGCGGGCTATCGAAGGTGCTTGCACTGGGGGGCAAACATCGGACCGCGCTGATGTGCGCGGAGGCACCCTGGTGGCGCTGCCACCGACGTCTCATCTCCGACCTGCTGACGCACCGGGGCCATGAGGTGCTGCACATCGTGTCCCACGCCGAACCCAAGCCGCATCCGCTGAACCCGATGGCGCAGGCCGCCGGGCCAGCGCTTGTCTACCCACCGGCTCAGACGGAGCTGTTCTGAACCAACCAGTAGGGCGATCGCGTGTCGCGCTCGCCCGGCGCATTTCCCCCATCGAGCAAGCGAAGATGACCAGTCCAAGCCTACCAACCTCGCAGGACCTGCCTGCCTTCGACGCCATCGTGATCGGCGGAAGCTATGCGGGCATGTCGGCTGCCTTGCAGTTGGCGCGCGCTTGCCGCACGGTGTTGGTGATAGACCACGGGCAGCCCCGCAACCAACGCGCTGGGAAGGCGCACGGGTGTTTGGGGTGGGATGGGGTGAGCCCCGCAGCCATGCTTGAGACCGGTCGCCGGCAGTTGCTCGCCTACGAGCGAGTGCAATGGGCGACCGATGAGGCCACCGACGCCGCCGGTTCACTCGAGGCAGGGTTCCGTGTCGATTGTGCATCCGGCGATTACTACCACGCCCAGCGACTGATACTTGCGCACGGCGTGGAGGATCGGTTGCCCGACGTCCCGGGGCTCGCGGAGCGATGGGGAAAAACCGTCCTCCATTGCCCCTACTGCCACGGCTATGAAATCTGCGGAACAGCCATCGGCGTGCTTATTGCGTCCAGATCCGAAGCGATGGACCAAGTCAGGGCGCTTTCTCAGTGGGGACAGATCACGGCGTTCCACGACGGCGCGCTTTCTGCGTCGGAGGTGGAAGAGCTTTCTCTGCAGCTGAGGGGCATCGGTGCGACCCTGGAGAAGGAGGCCCTGGTTGGCATGACCGGCAAAGCGTCCTTGACTCTCGCAGACGGCAGCTCCCGCGAAGTGGAAGCCTTGTTCGTCCACCCGGAAACCACGTTGGCCTCCGGCTTGGCCAAATGCTTGGGTTGCGCAACCGAGGACGCGGGATGCATCACGACCGATTCGGCCAAGCAATCCACCATCCCAGGGGTGTTCGCGTGCGGCGATGCAGCCCGGTTTGCAGGGAACATCGCCCTGGCGGTGGGGGAGGGAGCCTTGGCGGGCGTGGCCGCACACCGATCTTTGCTTGGCTTGCTCCCCTAACGCAGGCCCCGAAGGGCTCAAGAATGTCTCTATTTCCGTCCAATAGGATCAATCGCTGAACGGCGAGGGCCGCTCTCGATTGACTGAAGCAGCGCTCCGGTCGTGCGCACTTGGACGCTCCCGGTGGATCGCAGCAGCGTCAGCGCGGCGGACCGGCGCTTTGGCAGGCACGCCGTGGCGTCGGAGATGACAACGGTAGAGAACTCCCGCGAGTGTGCGTCGATAGC
>CALNBE010000233.1 GCA_937874455.1 uncultured Opitutia bacterium
GCCCAGCCTCTTGACCGATTCACGAGCGTTCAAGAGTTTTGCAACGCTTCCTTAACTAGTCGCTGTCCTTTCCTCCGTGCGCTCCGTGGTGAGATTCTGAATACTGAACTCTGAAAACTGCCCCCTAGGTTTCCCGTCGCCTATCGCCCATCGCCTGAATTCCTATCGTCTTTTGGTTTTTTCCGCTGCGTGAGTTTTTTGCTGGGCGATTGGGGTGGGGCGAGGGTTTGGGTCTTTTTTTGATTGCGAAGGAATCGTGCTTGCCAAGGAATTTTTGCCCGCTTTAGTCCGCGCTTCCTTTATTTTTTGGAGAGGTGACAGAGTGGCCGATTGTGCATGATTGGAAATCATGTGTACCGCAAGGTACCGGGGGTTCGAATCCCCCCCTCTCCGCCATTTCTGCAGGAACGAGACAATGGGAATTCAGGCGATGGACGATGGGACGAGGCTAGGAACTAGGGGCTAGAAACAATCCCAATCATCCGTGTCATCCGTGGTCAAAATTAGGGAATGGCGAATGGGGAGAGGGAAAATTCAGCCCAGCGCTTTCAAACTTTAAATTTTTCGCTTTGAATTTCCCTTTGCGCCTCTGGGCGAGCTGCTAAAAGGCTGGGAACTGGAGGCGAGCCGTTGGATCTCTCACTTAAATTTACGAAAACATGAAACCACGTGTCGCGATCATTGGAGCTTCCGGGCATGGGATTGTGCTGGCGGATGCGGTGCAGGCCGGGTGTGTTTTTGAGTTGGCAGGATTTTTTGACACCGGAGGGGCGGGCTGTGCGCGAGTGGATTTGCCAGGCGCTTTTTTGGGGGCGGCGATCGAGTCGAAGGCGCAACTGATGGCATTGGGGATAGAGGGGGTTTTTTTGGGGATTGGAGACAATTTTTCCCGACAAAAATGCTGGGAGCGGCTCGGGGCGATTTTGCCGGAGACCTATTTCCCTGTGCTGGTGCATCCCCGTGCGGCGGTCTCGGCTAGTGCCCGCTTGGCGAATGGTTCAGTGGTGCTAGCGGGGGCGATGGTCGGCCCTGGTGCCGAGGTTGGCGAGTTTGCTTTGCTTAACACGGGAAGCAGCTTGGATCATCATGGGGAGATGGGGCGGTTTTCTAGCTTGGCGCCAGGTGCTTTCACGGGTGGGTGCGTGCAGTTGGGCGAAGGGACGGCGATTGGGATGGGCGTGCAGGTGATTCATGGACGGCGCGTTGGCGCAAACAGCGTGGTGGGCGCGGGATCGGTGGTGCTAAGGGATGTGCCGGATGGCGTTGTGGCCTTTGGCGTCCCGGCCCGAGTTATTCGCACTCGTAACGCAGGGGAGAAATACCTTTAACTGGAAAAATATGAAACAGTTGGTTATCATAGGAGCTGGTGGCCATGCGCTGGAAGTCGCTTGGCTGGTAGAGCGATTGAATGCAATCAGGCCGACATTTTCCTTGGAGGGGTTTTTGCGCTGGAGCAATCGGCGGTCGTGGACGATGCCTTGCGACGGGTGCAGTCTGGCAATGTTGATTTCGGCGATGCCATGCTGGCTGCGGAGGCGGTGGCTGCGGGAGCCTGCGTGGCAAGTTTTGACAATGACTTTGCAAAGTTTCCCGATGTTGTTCGCCGTGCGTGGGTTTGATTCGGGAATTTTTATACAAATGCTTTTCCTATGAATGTATCTGTCCTCGTTTTTGAAGTGGTCAGCAGTTTGGGTGAAGAGCTGGGCAATGCCGGGCTGGCAGCACCGACTGCGGAGACGCGGTTGTTTGGCGCGGAAGGCTTGGACAGCGTGGCGCTGGTGACCTTGATTGCGGATTTGGAGGACCGGTTGGCGGAGGAAACCGGAAAGGCGGTGATCCTTGCGGACGAAAAGGCGATGAGCCGTTTTCATTCCCCCTTCCGCACCGTCGGCACCCTGATCGCGCATGTGGAAAGGGTAGTGGACGGCGATAGGCGATAGGTACGAGGCAATAGGCAATGGGCGATGGGCGATGGGATATAGGTCAAATTGTTAGGGATTGTGAATTAAGAATTATGAATTGCTGCGAGCCGTTCGAGATGCTTTCCCCTGTTCCCTATTCGCCATTCACCATTTCCTAATTTTTTACCACGGAGGACACGGAGAGCACGGAGATCAGAGGACGGAGGTCAGTAGGCCGAAGTCGGAAATCCTTTAGCCTTTTAGCCGATTCCTCATCTTCTCGTTAAAACCATGAAAGCCATAAAACTCCATGAAATGCAAAACTGCACCTCTTTCATGAATTTTCATGTGTTTCATGGTTAAAAAGTTTCACTCCTAGCTTCTAGTTCCTAGTCCCTAGATTTAACACCAAGGCGCAAGGGGAAGCACGAGGCACTCAAAGGAAATTCTTCGACAAAACATCCGTGTCCATCTGTGGTCCAAAAACTCACGCAGAGGCGCAGAGACGCGGAGGTCAGAAGGCAGAAGTCGGAGGACGGAAATCCTAT
>CALNBE010000234.1 GCA_937874455.1 uncultured Opitutia bacterium
CAGGCAGGAATGCCTGTGCTACCTTGTGCTCGCTAACGATGCGGGAGAAGACGCAAGGGTGCGTTCCCCGATGCGTTTCCTTGTTTCTCTTGTATCATTTTCCTTTGCCCAGACTTTGGCGGGCTTCGCAAGCGAGGCCCCTACAAAGAGAGTGGCACCCATTTTGAGCGCGATGAGGATATCACGCGCCACCCTGTTTTTCCTTCGCTAAAATTTCCCTATTCGCGAATCCCTGCTCCCTATTCCCTGCTTAGTGGGCGTGGGCGAGCTGCGGGGCTTCGATTTCCTCTGCGGACGGCGGTTGGTAGCCGGGGATGCGTTCCTTGCGGCGTTCCATCAAATTGAAATGGGAGGCGGCGCGGTCGGAACGGTAGGAGGAGCGGACGAGCGGGCCGGATTCGCAGATGTCGATGCCGATTTGGTGGGCGTAGTCCTGCCACTCCTTGAACTCGTCGGGGTGGACCCAGCGGTCGATGGGGGCGTGTTCTTTGCTGGGGGAAAGGTATTGGCCGATGGTGAGGATGTTGACCCCGGCGGCGCGGATGTCGCGGATGAGCCGGGCGACCTCGTCTTTTTTCTCGCCGATGCCGAGCATGATGCCGGTCTTGGTGATGAAACCCCGGCTTTTGGCGTGTTTAAGCACCCAGAAAGAGCGGTCGTAGCGGGCGGTTTTGCGGATGGAACGTTGGAGCCGTTCGACGGTTTCCATGTTGTGGTTGAGCACGTCGGGCTGGGCGTCGAGCAGGGTGTCGAGATGATCCTGGACGCCGCGAAAATCGGCGGGCAAAACCTCGATGGTGGTGCGCGGGGCCTTGCGGCGGGTGAGCCGGATCACGGAGGCCCAGACGCTGGCGCCGCCGTCGAGCAAGTCGTCACGGGCGACGGAAGTGATGACCACGTGCTTGAGTCCCATTTTGGCGATGGATTCGGCGACGCGGGGCGGCTCGCCGAGGTCGAGTTCGCTGGGGCGTCCGGTGGCGATGGCGCAAAAGGAACAGGCGCGGGTGCAGGTGTTGCCGAGGATCATCACGGTGGCGGAGCCGCGGGACCAGCATTCGCCCATGTTGGGGCACTGGGCGCTTTGGCAGACAGTGTGCAGACTGTGCCCGTCGATATTGCGCCGGGTCGCCAGATAATCCGCCCCGCTGGGGAGCTTGGCGCGAAGCCAGTCCGGTTTGCGAAGGATGTCACTCATGAGCGGAGAAAGGTTTCAAATAAGCGCCAGAACTCAACCGTCAAAACCGACTTTACTTCGGCGATGGAGACTGGATCGACCGGTTGTTCGCGGAGCAAACTGGTGACGGTGCCCTCGCTGGCGGCGATGCCGCAGGGCACGATGCCGTCGAAGAAGGCCAGGTCGTTGGCCACATTGATGGCGAGCCCGTGGTAGGTGACCCAGTTGCGGGCGGCGACGCCGATGGCGGCTATTTTGCGGGTGCCGAGCCAGATGCCGGTTTTTCCTTCGCGGCGCTCGCCGTGGACGGAGAATTGCGCGAGCGTGGCGATGATCACGTCTTCCAGCAGGCGGAGAAAGGCGTGCAGGTCGCGTTTTTTGTCGAGGGAAACAATCGGGTAGGCCACGAGCTGGCCGGGATTGTGGGCGGTGACATCGCCGCCGCGGGAAGTGTGGTGGACGGCGACACCGCGCTGATCGAGCGTTTCCTGCGGCACCAGCAGATGGGATTCCGCGCCGGGCCGGGCGCCGAAGGTGTAGGTGGCCGGGTGTTCGCAGAGGATCAGGGTGTCGGGGATTTCCCCCGCGATGCGGCGCTGGACCAGTGTCTGTTGTTTTTCCAGCGCCTCGGCGTAAGGAATGAGGTGCCAGTCAATGGTCGAAGAAGAGGAAGGCATGGGAGGCGGAGGAAATTTTTTAACGGAGCAGAAAAATGGCGGGAGGGAGCATGG
>CALNBE010000235.1 GCA_937874455.1 uncultured Opitutia bacterium
GGATACGGCCCTTTCCAAGCCAAGCTGTTAGATGGACCCGAATACCGCCATATTCCCGCCCTTCGCGAATTTCCTCCGCCTTCACAGAGTCGGCCTCAAACCGCAATCCGTCAGGGGGCACGACACTGCTAATAATTTCACGAACCGCCGCCGCAACCGCATCCACCTCCATGTCTCCAAACCCCAGAAAATCCACATCCTTGGTGGGCCGGGGAACGCGATCATCCCACAAAACAAAAAGCATTGCTCCCTTCAGCAGGAAGCGATCCGCATGCCGGGATTGTGACAACCGATAAAGCAGCCGCTCAATGCAGTAACGCACAACCAGATCATTAAAGGCCTCCCGCCGTTTTTGCGCCAGGTTGAGCAACCGCGCTTTCACTGAGGCCGAAAGATTCTTGGGCGTATTCATGGCAGCATTTCCAGATAGGGTTGCATGACACGCGAGACCCGGCACACAAGGGCCGCCTCCGCCAGTTCCTTCATTGTGAATCTGCGCTTTCTCCAGCCGTCTTGCAGTGCTTCGACGGCGATATCAATGCCGATTTTGCGACGATACTTGAAGCAATCCGCCACCGTTTTGGCTGGTGTGTAAACACGCAGTTTCGCTTGGCCCGAATCCACGATGGAGACTCCGTGATGCAGGGATTTTCCTGAAACGCACACAAACCGCATGGGAGGATACTCCAAACGGGGCTCCCGAGCTTTTCCATCAATGGCCATCCAAACCTCGCGAGGGCTCTGCGTGCCGATTCCGTGAAATGCCAGCGCGGTGCCCAGACAAAGGACACCATGCGGCACGCGCAGACAAGCTAGCTCCCAATCGTGATGCTCGCTGATTTCTGCATCCGCCAGCGCATACACACCCCTTGCATGCCGCACCAGCCGCCCCGCCCGCACCAATCTGCCGAGGTATGCGGTGGGAAAACCTTGCGCGTGAATATCCCGCGAGCGAATCATGCCTTTCTTGCGGACGAGATTTTCGACAGACTGGATTACGTCTCCCATGTTTATAAATATCGGAAAAAATGATTAACTCCCGACGAAAAGCAACGATTGATTTTCTTGAGAATGAGGGATGAAAAAGAGCAAGAGAGGAAAGCAGAACCTTCCCAACTCCCCACGCCGCAACAGCGCAATCGGTCAAGCTTCAGGTGTGGTATTGTCAGGCGTGTCGTGATCTGCCCGTGATTTTAAGCCTTACTTTCAGTCAAGCCGTGATGTTTTTTATCACACTTGCAGAGATGCCGATGTCCTTTGCCAGAATGGGAAACACCGACAAGGCATCCCTTGCTTTGGACAGGATTTCTTTGGCGTCGCGAGAAGAGAGCCGGACACTTTCGGCCAAACGCAGCAAATCTGCTTCGCCTGGATTCATCCCCTCCCCGGCCACCGGGGCCGCGATTATAAGTAAAATCATAAAACGGCGACAGCGCCCACATCCCGGCAGAATCCATCAGAAAACCAAAGTTTTTCAGGTGGTCATCGCGGTTGTGCAAAAGCACATTCAGCGCGGCCCTTCGAAAGAGTTCCTGCTTGGCGCGGTAATCGTGAGTGAGGGCATCCGCGAGTTTGAAAAGGTCAGCGTATTCATTGCCGGCGATGCGAAAATCGAGATGCAGCAACCCGGCGGCGGAATGCGTGTGCAGCCGTTTTCCGCTCGCAGCACGATCAAAACGGCGGGTGGCGAAGAAACGCCCCTCCTGGCTCTCCAGCAAACGGCAGGGTGACATGTCCGCCCCGGCAACCCGGGCAATTTCAGAATAGGCGTATTCGAGCGCACCGGAATGCCTCCCGTCGTCGCGGGTGGCAAATTTTACGATCCAGTGCTCAAATCCATCCGGCAATGCGGGAGCCTCGGCACAACATTTTCCCGTGGTCGGATTGAAGCCGACAAACACCTTTGGACGGGCACCGCCCGAACTGCCCCCGGCGCGGCGCAGCTCCGGTAAAACGTCTTCCACCCGGGCATCGTAAAATTCGAGGGCATTCTCCGCCAGCGCGTCGAGATTGAAGATTTCGTGGGCGGTCCGCTTCGTTTCCAATATCGGGTGAAAGGTCAAAGCTCCCATCCCATTTTCGCCCACGCAGGCGAACCGCTCAAGTAATGTGGGCGGACGCCCGTAAGCGCGGGCAAAATGCGCGTCAATAATCCGCCGCCCCCAGCCATCCGGCAGCGCATCTTCAAAAACGCCGAATGTTTCCAAACCGCCTCCCGTATCCAGTGTCCGGACGCCTGGCGCGGCGGGCAGATAAAACGGGGAGATCGGCAGTGGGCTGGCGAGAAAGGCAGGGTCGAACTGGAACAATGGACGGCGCCCGTCCTGTGCCAACAACCCGACAGGCCGAATGTCATCCGGCGCGAAATGCAACTGAACCTGTAATGGCGACTCCATCACCTTAGATCCCCTTTCTTTATTCTGACACGGCGTATTTCCTTTGCCGGTTTGAGCTCTCGTAAATCCTGCGGGATCTCAAGGACGCTACGACGCTTGGCCAAAAACGAATGGAAGTCATCAAGTGCTCCGAGAGCGAAAAGCAGTTTGGCAACCGCATCCGAGGCGGCCAGCCCCGTTCGTTCAAAGCGCGACAGCGTGGAGGCGGGAATGCCCGCCCGGGCCGCTAGCACCTGTTGTGTCCAATGGTTTTGCTGTCGAAAGCAACGAACATAGTTTGCGAGTGCCCGCGTAAAATCGTCCGGTTGCGTTAACTGGAAGCCGGGGTGATTTTTCATCATTTTC
The DNA here is from genome assembly GCA_937874455.1 of uncultured Opitutia bacterium. Lineage (GTDB taxonomy): Bacteria > Verrucomicrobiota > Verrucomicrobiia > Opitutales > UBA953 > CALNBE01. The sequence goes on from CALNBE010000235.1 coordinate 2,742, forward strand.
CGTAAAAGCTAAGCAACATATTAGAATAATCAATGGAAACAATCCATTAAAACAACATATTGCTTTAAAGCGAATGAGTAATCGCGAGGGTAATTGCGCATCTGCAAACCTCCTCATTCTGACAGCCTAAAGCCAGTGACGCGCTTCAACCAGCCGCTTTCTAGGCACCAATTACCTGTTTAGGGCATTATGATCAACGCCAGAGGCCCTCCGCCATCAATTTTTGCAAAGCCGGAGAAACTC
>CALNBE010000236.1 GCA_937874455.1 uncultured Opitutia bacterium
GGCCGCGGTGGTGGTGGTGGCGATGCTGTTTGCTGCCGCTCCGCGGAACCGGCCCTGCACTTCGACGGTGGCGTCGGCGGTCAGGTTCACGAGACCGACCAGCGGGTGTTTGGCGCAGTTGTGCTTGACCCCGTAATTCGAGGCGGTGCCGAGGATGGCGTCCCGGAAGTTCTGGGCCATGTTGGCCGGGGTGGCGTCGATCAGGATTCCGTTGACCGTCGAGCCGAGGACGGTCTTCAGGGTGTAGACCACGGCTCCCACGGTGATGGTGTCGCCGTCGGTCGGGTCGGTGGCTCCAAAGGTCAGGGTGCCGGTGGCAAAGGCGCCGTTCGTGTTGGAAACGCTGTTGTCGCTCGGGGCTCCGACCTTGCCCATGAATCCGATTTCCCCGGTGATCAGCGCCTTGCTGGCCACGGCCAGATTGAAGGTGTTCACCGACATGCCGGTGTAGGCCTGATACTGGTCGATGCCCTGCGGGGTCAGGATCCGGCGCTCCATGGTGAAGTGCTTCTTCACGACGCCGTTGCGGGCGGTCTTCCCGGTCAGGGTGATGGACACCGTGGTCTCGGCCGACGCGATGCTTCCGGCGGCGAGGTAGAGGGTGTTGTTGTCGACGCTCTTCGCCATCACCTTCTTCAGGCCATTGTTGAAGGGGTTGGCGAACCCGGCGACCTTGACGAAGCCTCCGACCGGCACGGCGGCGTATCCTCCGCCTGTGGTGACCAAAGTCTGGGCGGTGAGGGAACTGGTGCTGGAAGCCGTCACGTTGATCACGGTCCAAGCCTCCTGGCCCAGGGCGGCCAGCAGGAAGTCCTGGTATTCGGCCTGGCTGAACTCAATCTGCAGGGCGCCTCCGGCCATGGCGCCGACGAGGACAAGGTCGGATCGCTGGCGGTCGGAGCGGATCTCGTTGGAAACAACGGTTTCCTTGGTATGCGCCAGGGTCTCCCCGGTCATGCGCAGAAGGCGGAGAGTGGCCGGGGAAGGGGTCACTCCATAGGTGTCCTCTTCGATGTAGGACACGTCGGAATAATTGGCGTCGGACATGGTGGGTCAAGAGTAGGTGTCGCGGGTAAAATTGCACGCGACATTTTTTTGGACGAAGCCCTCGGCCTCCCCGGCATTGATGATCCCGGTGGTGTCGAAGGTCACGATGGTGTTCCCCCGGCGCAGCTGCCGGCGGTCGATCCGGGCGAGGTTGTCGGCGGCGTTCATTGCTGCCTTGGTTCCCTGCTCCTTCGGAATGAAGACCTGGAGGTAAAGCACGCCGGTTCCGCGGGTGTGGCCCGGACCGATGATGGCCGGCTCGGTGGTGCCCTGAAGAATGCTCCACCGGCCCCATGGGCCTTCCTTCCGGGCGACGGTTTTGCCTCCCTCCCATTCGATGGGGAATCCGAAGCTGGGGAGCGTGCCGAGGTGCTCGGCGATCATCTGGCGGGTGGTTTCAAAGCTCATGTCGAGGCTCCAAAGATTTGTTCCAGTTCAGCGTCAATCTCGGCCATGGACAACCGGACCATTCCGGCCGGCGCCTGCTTCGACCAGCCGTGTTCAAGCCGCTCGATGTAGGGCAGGTTGTTGACGAGGTAGATCTTCTCTTTCCCGGTGATTTGCGCGATGGCTGGCGGGACGAGGACCGGCTGGCCGAAGTCGTCGATATCCAACCTGTCACTGGGGTTGTTGATGGTCAGGTCCCAGTTGGCCCGGGCGCGCCCGGTGTCGACCGGGGTTCGTTCCACCACTCTCCGGAAGAGGTCCGCGGCAATGCGGCGCATGAAGGTCTTCTGGCGGCTCCGCCATTGCTTCTCGAAGTCGGCGGCTGGTTTCCAGTCGATCATTGGCGGAGGCGGAGGATGTGGATGGCCTGCCCCGGGGGCGAGTCGGCTTCCATCACCTTCCACACTACGCTTCCTTCCACAAGCTCCGCTTTCGGGCTGATCACGATGTTGGCCGGCAGGTCCTTGGCCCGGAGCAGGGCCATCTTGCTCAGGCGGGGGATGGTGGCGTCCATGGAGCCGGTTTCCAGCCGGGCCGTCTTCTGGGTGTAGAGCAGGGCGCGCAGGTTGCCTCCCCCGGCCTGCGTGCTGACCTCGGTGGCCCAGGTGATGACCTCTGCCTCGGTGGTGGGATTGTGGCTGGTGGTGGGCCCGTCCCGGAACGTCACGGGGCTGAGGACGCTGGCGGCCTTCAGCCAGGCCACGTCCACACCGTTTCTGGCGATGGCAGGGATATCCATTATCGGCGGACGATTGGGACCATGCCTCCGGTTCCTGCCCGGGTGCCGTAGCCGCGGAGCAGCTGGGCCACGTAGGGCGGGACCATGTTGTCGGCGGTGATCGGGGTGGCTGTGGGGTCGGATCCGAATTTGAGCTCAAGGGCTCCGGATCCAAGGCTGATCTCTTCCAGCGCCTGGCTCCCGCTGGACGTGTCGCTCAGCCGGTTCCTGTCGAGCAGGGCGATGGCCATTTCCATGGTCGCCGAGAGCAGGGCGACGGGCAGCTGGTTCCGGCCAATGGTGACCCCGTCCACCCGGACTCCGGACCGGGGCCAGGCCAGCGGTTGGCCGGTCACGGTCCGGTTGCCCCGGAAGGCGTAGAGGGCGTCGAGGGTGCGGCTGGCGCTGATCACGGCTGCCTCTCTCCGCCCCGTGCTGGCGTCGTTCCAGGCTGCGGTGTAGAGGCTGCCGGCAACGTAGGCCGCGGCGAAGGTTCCCGCCGGGTCAACGTAGGTATTGGCCGCGGGATTGGTTCCGGTTCCGTCCTCGACAACGATCATGGCTGGTTACGGGTTGGCGGCTTTGAGCTCGGCGAGCTTGTTCCGCATTTTGGGCAGGCGGGTCTGGTGGGGTTCGTCCTTCATCGCGATCTCCCGCAGCGCGGCCCGCCATTCCGGATTCGTCTGCTCGTTGATCAGGGCCAGCATGCCCGGGGTGGCTCCGGGCGTGTCCTGTTCGGTGTGGTCCACCAGGCCGGCGGGGGCAGGCGGGGTGCCGGTGGCTCCGGCCGGCTGGGGCGATTGAGCGGTGTCTTCTGTCGCTTTTGCGGCGGCGGCAGCGGAGAAATCGGCAGCGGCGCCAATTGGCGCCGGAGGCAGCGGGTTGGCTGCGACGTTGACGATTTTGAGGTCGCGGCCGCTTGCTTCTTTGATTGCGGCCACGATCCGGGAGACGGCGTCGGCGAGCTCAGCCCTCACAATCTGCTGAATGTCGGCGCGCTGCGCGGGGCTGAAGGCGGCGCCAGTCAGCGGGCGGCGGGGGCGGTCCTGGAAGGGCCGGGATCCCCCGGGGAGGTCGTTTGGTGTGTTGATTGCCATGGCGTGTCACTGGTGGACGGAATCGGCGGGGCTGGCAAAGGAAAAAGGGCGGGAAGGTTTCCCCTCCCGCCCCGCCATGAGCAACCTGGCCCTTACCGGCCGGCGGTCACAATGATGAGGTCCCCGGCGGCCCAGTCCGAGGTTCCTGCGTTGTCCACACTCACCGTGTTTCCACTGATGGCGGGAACGCCGTCCCATGCCTTGTGCGCTCCGGTGCTGCTCTTAAGCACGACCGAGGCATAGGTGGGGTTGAAGTTGAACGGGAAGCGCATCACCCCCAGGGCGACCTCGGTCGCGAGAGCGGCGCGCTGGACGATCTTGGTGATCGGGAAGTCGTTGCCCTGGGCGGTGCCCCCGAAGGAGGCCGCGGCGGCGAAGACGTTGTTGCTCCCCGCCATGGTGGTGGTGGTCGCGAGGCTCTTCCCGTTGGCGTCGGTGCCTTGAAGGATGATCTCGTTGGTTCCTCCGGAAGTGGCTTTGAATCCGGCGGCGTTCGCATTGATCGCGAGGATGATGGCGGCCTTGGCTTCCGCTGCGGTGGGGTCCACTCCGTTGGCCAGGGTGGTGGCTGCGCCGGCCCAGCTGAACTGTGCGGCGCTCTCGGCCAGGGTGATGGCGTTCCCGTTGGTCCCCTTCGCCCGGGCCGTGATGACCACGGCGTTCGTGCTCGATGCGGCCGCGGTGACGTTCGGGTGGGCGACGCTGGCGGAGGTGTAGACGGTCCCGGCTCCGGCTCCGCCGTTGATGAGGGCGACGTAGTTATTCCGCGTCGCGGTCAGGTCGGCCCCGAGCAGGAACTCATTGGCGGCGCCAGTCAGGGTGGCCCGGCAGGTGGCGGCGACCCCGCCGACGGTGATGGTGTCCCCGTCGGTCAGGTTGGCGGCAAAGGTGCCGGTGATGTTGGCGGCGACTGCGGTCGGTGCGGCGCTCAGGTCGATGGGGATCCGGCCAGCCGTCACGGCCTTCCCGGTGTAGAACTCAAAGACCTTCGTCCCGAGGGTGATGGTCTCCGTGTCCTTCACCGCGCTGGCGATGCGGAGGATGTTCATGCTCGGAAGCGCGGCGGCGATCACGAGCCGGTCGAGTGCGGAAAGTTGGCGTTTCATGGTGGTGTCGGGTGGGAAGAAAGAAGGGGCAGGGCTCTGGTCCCTGCCCCTTCCAAATGGTGGAAACGCTTAGGCGTTGTAGTGCTCGACCGCGACCATGCGGACGTTCTTCTGCTCGTAGACGCGTTCCCAGTTGGTTCCGGTCGCGAGCTCGTCGTTGCTCGGGGTTTCGAGTGCCATGCTCCCCTGGGTGAACTTCACGCCGCGGGGGTGAAGGATGAAGTCCCGGCGGTTATACATTTCCGAGACCCCGGTGTTGGCGTTGCGGGCAAGCTCCTGATACCAGTCGCCGATCCCGCCGTCCACCGGCTTCGGGTTGGTGTTCTCGCCGTGGGCGATGGCACCGGGGCCAAAGAGGTAGGTGGTGTAGGCGGTGCGGCCATCCACGCTCCGGGTGGGCATGGTGTCGTCCACGATCATGGCGTGGCCCTGGAAGGACTTCAGAGGCCGGCCCTGGGAGTCGGGAACGTAGTCGATCATGTCGAGCTTCCGCAGGGCGCGCTCGGTGGCGGAGTGCATGGCCACGCCGGTCAGCTTGCCAGCAGCATCGCCCAGCAGGCCGGTGACGTCCACGAAGGTCATACCGTTGAGGGTGGTGCTGTCGTTGGCCACGCCGCCGCTCGCGAGGGCGCTCACGGCGCTGGACATGGAGGCCGCGGCGAACACGCCTTTCAGCATGGCCAGAACGGTAACCTGGAAGCGGCGCACCCAGTAGGCGGCCACGAGGTCACCGATGGCTTTCATCGGGTCGGAGCCGGCGAGGATCCCGGCAATGTCTTCCGCGCCCCAGGCTTTCTTGCGGAGCAGGCGCTGTGCCTGGTCCTTACCAGTGGTGATCTTGCCAACGCTGGTGGTCTGGTTGGTAGTGACGATTTCGTCGTCGCCGGTCAGGTCCTTCCAGAAGGGCATCTGGATCAGTTCCCCGCCCTGGCGGACGAGTGCGTCGAATTCATCGGTCCGGACGATGATCCCGGAACGGACGAGTTCGGAGAGTTCCGCGGTGCGCTCGATCACGTAGTCGCGGAATACTTCGGGGACGATGACGTCCGCGAGGCGGGTTGGCAGGTTGGCCATGGGTAGTGGTTTGGGAGTGTGGGTAAAGCTCCCGCCTGTTCGGGAGCGCGTTTTGGCTCAGGAACAGACCACCGGTCCGATGTGCCTTCCCGGACCCCGGGTTGGCTCATGCTGCGAAAGTGCCACGCCTTCCGTTCTGCACAAGGAAAAAATGAACCCCGCCAGGCTGGTAAGTTCCTGGCGGGGTAGGGGTTGCTCTTGGCTGGCCCTTGGTGAGGCTGGTTCAAGTATGGACTTTTTTTATTTTAAATCCAGTCCTTTCCTGACTTATTTTCTGGCGGCGCCAATTGGCGCCGGATCTTTCCGTCGGGGAAAACCAGCCTCAAACGCCCTCGGTCCGGATTCCTGGTGTGCCGGCCGCGGCGGCGGCGGCGGCCTTCAGGGCACTGGCCTGGGCGGGGTTTTCGCGAATCATCCTGGCCTGCTCGGTCAGGTTGAAATGCGGGGTGTTCTTGATGAACGGGTTCTGCGTCGGGCCTCCGCCCGCGCCTGCGCCCTGGCTCTGGGATCCGCTGCCCTGGCTCGGGTTGAAGAGGTGGGCGTAGGCTTTGTCCTTGGCCACGTCGGCGACCCAGTCGTCGATGCCCAGCGGCGCGCCAGCGGCGTTGTATCGCTTCTCGGTGCCATTCATGGCCACCACGTTTCCGTTCTCATCGAGGCTGAACACGCCTTGGCCGCGGCGGACGAAGTCCTCGACGGCCTCGGGCCGGAGGCCGGCCTTGGTTCCTGCGGTGGTCAGGGCTCCGTCGATCTTGAGCTTGCCGATCTCGCTGGTGCGCTCGGTCAGCTTCTTGGTGGCCTCGGCCAGCTTGGCCTCGTATTCTGTCTTCATGGTGCCGACCCGCTTCTCGACGGCGGCGTCCAGGCCTTCAGTGGTGATGAGCTTCTTCTCGTCGAGGAGCTCGGCCCGGGTCTTCAGGGTCTTGTATTGATCCGGATCGACGTCCTTGAATTTTTCCACCAGGGCGTCCCGCTCCTTGAGCAGGGCGATATTGTTGTTCCGGAATTCCTCGAACTTGGCTTCAGGAACGGCTCCGTCCACCTGTAGCACCCACTTGGTGCCGGAGAGGGTGAAAAGGCTTTTGAACTCGGCGGGGATGTCTTCCTCTTTGTCGTAGATGAATTTTAGCTTCATGGCGCCCCGATTCTTGCCGCTCCCGGCTCCGGCGTCAAATGCGAGGAATCATCAAGGTTGATCCGTCAAGGAATCCTTGACAGTTGGATCGTCTATGCGGTTTCCTCCCATGGCCCGAACGGCCTTCATGAAGGCCATGGCGCATCCCGGTGGACCTCCGTTGTGGGAAAACCTCATTGCCTTCGGGAACTCGATGCTTGGTCGGGCCAGGTGATCAGCCAGGCGATCTTGATCCGCCGGCCAAGCCAGCGCATGACGGCCACGGCCATTGAGTTCCCGAGCGCCCGGTAGCGGGGGCTGTCCGGGCAGGCGTCTGGTTCTGCGCCCCTCCACGCGATCCGGGTGTGGCCGTCAGGGAAGCCCTGGAGCCGCTCGCATTCGGTCGGAGTCAGCCTGCGGACGGCGTAGTCCATGGCGACTGTGGTGCTGCTGTTGCTGATCTCGCCCGGGGGGCTGGTGGTCAGGGCGCAGGCCACTTCCGCCGGGGTGGCCGTGGACTTGGTGCCGTCGGCGCCGTGCAGGGTGTAGGCCACGAGGGCGCCGCGGTCGGATCCGCTCTGCTTCCCGTGGCTGGCCGGGCTGGTCGGTCCTGCCATCACGGTCGGGCTCACGTCCTCGACGTAAGCCACTGCCGGCATGGTGGCGACGCAGTGCGTCTTCACGGTCTCGAGTGCGCCCGTGATGTCCCCGAAGACCTGCGGGGCCCGGTCGTAGCCGCGCCCGTCGTCTCCCCGGGCGCGGCCGCTGAATGCGATGGCGCTGGGGTTTTTGGCGCCGAGGCTGGGGAGGCCTTCTTCCGCGACGGCTTGGGTGCCGGAGAGGTTGGCGGGGAAGGGGATGATGGTGCAGGTCTCCCAATCGTTCCGCTGGCCTTCTCCTTTCGTGATGCAGCCCGCGACTTCGGGGATGAGACCTCCGCTTGTTGCGAAAGTGTTTGCCCCGCTACGTCCGGCTCTACAGTCGAGGGTTGGCGCCCTTTCGGGGAGGATGTTGGCGTCGGGGCCTCGGTCGGAGTAGGGCCGGCGGGTGATGGGCTCTGCGATGCCACGGCCTCCAGTGCCTTCCGGAGCGGCTCCGGCAGGGCTTTGCCCCGGTTCTCTGCCCGGCGCAGAATCCCGGCGCATGCCTTCCCACTCAAATAAAACCTTGGTGGGATCGGGCCCGTTTCGAGGACTCGCGAAAGCAAACACACGCTCGCGTCGTTGGGCCAGGCCGAAATATTGGGCATCGAGGACCCGCCACGCGATTGTCCTTTTGGGTCCAAACACAGCACCACAGTCTGTCCATCCGTCCCCTGGCGGTTGCAGCGGAACGTCTGCTCCGGCCAGCCCTGCCAGAAAATGTCCGTAGGGGTTGTCGTTGTGGTTGAGGACTCCGGGGACGTTTTCCCAGAGGCAAAGAGCGGGAGGTCGTCCAAAAAGGCTTCGGGCATGATCGATTCGTTCTAGCAGGTGGATAAAAATGAGGGTGAGGTTCCCGCGCTCGTCTTCGAGTCCGCCCCGCAGGCCGGCCTGGCTGAATGACTGGCAGGGGGTTCCGCCGACGAGCAGGTCGACCTGGGCGAGCAGGTCCAGCGGCCAGTCCCGGTATTTGGTCAGGTCGCCCAGGTTGGGAACGCGGGGGTGGTGGTGCCGGAGGACCTCAATGGGGAACTTCTCAATCTCGGCGAAGGCGACCGGGGTCATGCCCAGGTCCCGCCATGCTGTGGACGCGGCCTCGATGCCCGAGCAGACACTAAGGAACTTCATGGGTCAGGATGGTGGCGGTAAGGGTGAGGATCAGGGTCGTTCTCATGGGCTTAGGCTACGTGGAATCCGGCCAGGGCAAAGGCGGTTGCCAGGTTCATGGTGGTGTGGTGCTCAGGCCGGCCAAAGATCCGGCGGGCCTCAGGGGCTTGGATCGTGCCTTCGTCGTCGGCGGCGTCCCAGATCTTCCGGGCCTTGGCTATCTGCTTACGGCCCGTGGCTTTGACTGTGCATTCCTGGCCGGCGCTATCGCCGAATTCAAAAGTTTGGGAGCTCATGGTGGTGTCGGGTTCGGGTTCGTGCTGACACTATGCCACACTCAGTCAGGATAGCTAGTAGTTTTTTTAAATCTATGCACTTATTTCATGGCGGCCAGGATAGCCGTGGTCACGGCGGCGGTGGCTTCATCCTCGGTCATGGCCGGGGTGATCCCGAACCGGGTCGCTGCCGCGGGGCTGGCCGTGCAGGCGTATTGGACGCACATGGCGATTGCCTGGACGTTCTCGCTCTCCAGCAGCTTGGTCCGCAGGCCGCGCAGGGCCTCGACCAGCCGGAGGGCCTCGGCCATGGCCGCGATCTCCTCTTCCTTCTGGACCTCGTTCATCCGGCAGGCTGGCTTCTTGTAGAAGCTTTTGCGCATGTTGAGTTCCCGGGCGAGGCAGCCCACGACCTTCGCAAGTTGGGGGCGTTCCTCAGGCATGGTATCCTTTCCCCAGGCAGGCTGGGCATTGAATGGTCGGGCTGTCGACGTCGAGGCTGGCCTGTTCCCCGGTTCCTTGGCAGTCCGGGCAGCCGGTGATCGGCGGATGGAGCGTGCCCTGCCGGGCGCTGTATTTCAGGTAGGCCTCAACCTTGTATTTCTTCCGCTCCGCGGCAGTCCAGTCGATCCAGCCCATGGCCGGGAAGACTCCTTCAGCTGCCAGCATGCTGGCCACAGCGATCAGGTCTGTGATCTCGGCAAGTAGCCGTTCCCGGTTGGTTGGGCCATCGCCGGGCGGGCCGGTGGGGTCCAGTGTCTTCCGGTCGTCCAGCCCGAACCGGAGGCACTTGGTCGCGGCCTGGGCGACCTCGGCTCCCTCCTCGGCGAGTATTGTCAGTAGGTGTTCGGTGCGGTTCATGCGGTGGGGCTGGTTTTGCGGAGGGGAACCATGCGCAGGGCGTGGAACTCGTCGGCGGTGATCATGGGCCGGCCGGCCCGTTGGCAGGCCTGAACCAGGGCGCCTTGGCTCTCCTCGTAGGCCTTGTCGCTTATCTGGCGCTGGCGGGCTTCCTCTTTGACCTGCGTCTCAAGCTCGCACATGGGTTTCTGGCGCAAGGTGATCGGCGGGGTCTGGATGGTCGGCAGCGTGGGGTTCTTGAGCTCGTCCATGCGGTCCCGGTCGGGCTTTTTGGTGACCGGTGCCTGGAGCAGGCAAAGCGCCCGGTGGGGCATGTCGAGGCTCAGCCGGCCGCTGGCGGGCTCGGGCCGGGAGGCGATGGTGGACAGGAACGGGCTGTGGGTGTTGCGGAATGGATCCATGGTCAGGGGCGTTTCAGGTTGATGGCATAGCAGCGGTCGCCGTCGGCGAACTCGGCGGCAAGGCTGAAGCCGCGGGGCTCGTAGAACTTCCGGCCGAGGTGGTGGTTCATGGGGTTGAGGCTCAGGTTCAGTGCCTCGCAGCCGTCGCGCCGGGCTGCGCCTTTGCAGGCTTGGACAAGCTGGCTGCCGATACCCCGGTATCGGAACTTCTCGGCGACGAACAGCTGACGCATGCTGGCCACCGGCGGCACGGTGGAAACCCCGACCCGTCCGATGACCTCGGGGTAGATGGCGCTCCGGTTGGGGAAGCGCAGGGCGTGGAACTGGGTTTCCCGGATCCCGTCGACCTCGACGATGATTTCGGAAATGTAGATCTCGTCGTCGGCGGGTTTTACTGTTGGGTCTGCTTCCATGCTTCGATTTTGGTTTTGGCGGTTGGTATGTCGGTTTCGAGGTATTCGGCGATCTCTCTCCAGCTGTCTCCCCGGGCGGCCATCTGGAGCGCGGACTTCCGCTCGGCGGCTTCCAAGTCCACACCCTTGGCCATGACCTCCGCCCGGGTCGGGTCCTTGATGGCTCCGGCCGGAATGTGCCTGGCGGCCAGTTCCTCATCGGTCGCCCGCCGGGGTCCGGCCTGGCAGCCGCAGTGCCTCCAGATCCGGACCTTGTCGCTCCGGAGCTCAAGCTCCTTTCCGCAGTCGCACCGGCAAAGCCAGACGGTGTTCTTCGCGTCGCGGTGGCTGAACCGGATCACGGTGATCATGCCCAGCCGGTGGCCGGTCAGGTCGGTGAATTGGGCTTGCTGGTTGGAGTGCTTTCCGGTCTCTCCGGTCACGCGGTAGGCTGTGGGCATGGGTGGGTCTGGTTGTAGTTTGGCGAGGTCCAGCAGGACGTCGCGATGGCAGGGCTGGCCGTAGTTGCACCAGCATGCCAAATTCTTGCCGCGCAGGGGAGCGATGTATTCCTCGAGGCGGTCGGCGGGCCATGCCTGCAGGGCGGCGCGGAAACGGTCCACGCTGGCCTGTGCGGTGGCCTCCTGGTATGGGTTTCCCCAGGCGGTGGTCCGGTCCACCTTGATGGCCGGCAGACCGTTGGCGGCGTGGCTTGTGACCTGCAGGTTGAATCCCGCGGTCCGGCGCAGTTGGATTCCCCGGGGTTCTCCCCCGGGGATGCGAATGGCTTTGGGCATCAGAGCGGGCTCAGGTAGTAGGCCTTCAGGACCTGGTTCAAGCTCAGGATGGCGGCGGCGGTCAGGGCCAGGTAAAGCAGGCTGGTCAGGGCGCGTTTCATGGTGGTATTGGGTTCGGATTCGTGGGGCTTAGGCTTGGGTGGCCAAGTTGGCGTCGGCGAGTTTTTCGAATTTGTCTATCAGCTGGCGGCGGCGGCGGGTCAGGCCGGAGTTCCGTGTGTTGCCCCGGGCTTCCCGGGCGTCGATCACGTTTCCAAGGCTGGTGATGTGCCGGGCCAGTTCGACCATGTCAGGGGTCATTTCCGGGGCTGTGTTGTTGGCGGTGCTCATGTTCGGTGTCGGGTTCGGGTTCGTGTCAGGAGTATGCCATGGGCCGTGGTGTTATCCACTCCTTTTTTTAAATCCATGCACTTTATTTTCGCTGCCTCGGCGGGGCCGGCACGAACTGCCCATCGTTGTCCAGATCGGCGATTGTCAGTCCCTTGGTCTCTGGTGGCGGCTCCCCGCGGCTGACCTTTGCGTCCAGCTGCTTCAGGGTCAGTGGCCGGTTGTTCTGGTCGGTCAGGTCGGACAGGCTGAGCTCTCCCTTGCCCCGGTTCCACCGTGCTGCCCGGCCCGGGCCCAGCGTCTTGTCGATGAACGTGTCGTCTTTCTTCGCGAGCCACTCGTCCATGGTCAGGTCCTTGTTGACCTGCCCGTCCATGCTGGCGCGGCTGTTGATGGTCACGGCCTCGATCTGCTCCTTGCTCATGCCCTGGGCGGCCAGCTTCTTTTTCACGGTGTCCTCCAGCTTCTTGTTGTCGAGGCTCGGCAGCTTCCTGCCCATGAGCTCTTCCCAGGACTTCAGGACCGGCACGCGGGTGGACCTGCAGTTCCAGTGGGCCGTGGTGCCGGGGTATGCCTTGTTGTGGCCGACCGGCTTGTAGTCGGGGATCGTCCAGATCTTTCCGGACAGCCCTTGGCAAATCAGGGTGGTCCGGCCGTCCAGGGTGCTGACCCACTGGATGGCGTCGACCACGTCGTCGAGGTCCTCAATGGTCTTTTCCCGGGCGGCGTTGGCGGTGCTGAGCGCGCTGGTCCGGACAAGGCTGGTGGCCTCCCTCCGGCTCACTGCCATCACGCCGTCGGTGTATCCGGCCTGTGCTGTGCCGCGGACCCGGCGGACCAGCTGCTCGTTGGTTTCGCCCAGAAGCTGGCCTCGGGTCATTTCCCCGCGGAACCGCTGCTGAAGGGATTCGTCCTGGCCCTGCCACCATGTCCTGGCCGAGTGGCCCATGATGTTGGGGCCGGTGCTGATTGCGGTCAGCTGGTTGAGGCTCAGGCTGACTCCGAGCACGTCGGCCCCGATCACTTCGTTGATGAATCCGACGGTGGCCTTGGCTTCCACGGTGGCCAGGCCGGCCAGCTGCTTCCGGTGCTTTTTCTCGATCCCCTCGTAAGCCAGCCGGATGCTGGCGGTGCATTCCTCCAGCATCCGGAGGAACCGGGTCCGGGCGTTGAGGCTCCGGGCGTTGGCCACTTTCCCGACGAGGTCGGTTTCGAGGTCCAGCAGCGCCTGCAGGGCGATCTGCTGGTGGCCGGCTGCCACGCGCAGGATGTCGATGGTGTGGCCGGTGAAGGCGTCGGGTAGGCGGTCGTCCATGGCCTCCAGCTTGAACGAAGAACGGCGGACCGCAACTCACGGCCCGCCGTCTTTTTCCATCCGGTCGAACCCCCCCAGGGTTCATGTGGATGCTCCGTTCTACGCGGCCTTGGCCGTGGTGTCAACGCTCCAGGTGTTCTGAGGCACCGGGCAGGTCTCAAGGCCTGAAGTCATGACCTGTGCGGCGGTGGTGTATGCTTCCATCCGGCCCCAGGCTTCACACTCGCGCTGGGAATGTTCCCCGTGCTTGGCTTTGACGTTCTGCCAGTCGCGGCGGGCGTCCTGGGCGATACGGATCAGGATCTCCATGTTGAATTCGATCTTCTCGGCTCTGCGCTTCTGGTTCATCGTGTTCGGGTGGTTGAATGTTCGGCCAGGGGCAGGGCTGGGAAGGGCCTCGTCCGGAGGTGGGCCCTGCCCCTGGCTTGCTCGGCTTCCGGCACTCGCCGGGCCGAAATTATGCGGCGGCGATGGTGGCTTCGATCACCGCGGTGGGGGTCTCGCTGGTGAAGGTCGCGCTCCAGATCAGGATCCCGTTTTTGGTGAAAGCCCGGATGGCCCAGGAGGGTTTGTCGGCTCCTTCAAATTCGGCGGTTACGCTGATCACCGTGCCGTCGGTTTTGGTCCATTCGATCTGCCGGCTTTCGGCGTTGTCGTATCGGCCAGTCTTGAATCCGTTGGCGAGGAGGCGGTCGAGGAAGGCTGTGGTTTTCATGGTCGGGTCGGGTTCGGGTTCGTGCTGACACTATGCCACGTCCTTCCTTGTTATCCACTCCTTTTTTTAAATCTATGCACTTTTATTCGTCCTCGGGCAGGCAGCCATCCGGGGCCGGCGGTTTCGGGCAGGCCGGCCGGCACGGGCCGGGGCCGGGTGTCTCCTCTCCGCACTCCGGGCAGATCGAAAGCTGCAGCTCTCCCCGAAGGTAGAGGATCAGGGCCTCCCGGTCATACCAGAAAATGACCGGGCTGCGCTGGTCGCACACGAAGTGCACGGGGCAGTTGAACTGGTCGGCCAGACCGGGCCGGAATCGTGGAACTGTCACGGCCACGACCTCCGGTAGGGCCGGGTCGAAGTGCTCGCGGAAATATCCGTCAGTGTGGAAGAACCACATGTCGTTCCGCTTCACGATCCAATCCCCGGGCTGGCAGGCGGCCTCGTTGGGGTAGGCAGGAAAGGACAGGTCTCCGGCCTGGTTGAGCTTCAGGCTGGGCATCAGGGCCCGGACCTGCTCGGCATTGCGGCCCGTCCATTGGATGGCCTCGACGGGCTGGGGTTTGGTTTTATGCGTCGGGGTCATCGGCTTGGTCGGCCTCAGTCATCGTTCGGGTTGAGCGGGTCGGTGCCTTTGCCTCCTTCCAGCCGGACCAGCGTCCGGGCCTTCCAGAGCTCGATCAGCCCGAGGGCGGCCAGCCGGTCTCCCCAGAAGACGTGGGCGGTGCTGATCGTCTCGGTGCCCTCGCTGGTCACGGCGAAGATCACCCCGGCCCGGGTGTGCTCGGAAACGTCGCGGTAGATCTCGTTGAAGGCCTCCACGTCGGCTGCCGTCAGACCATGCCCACCCTTCCTGTCCTTGATGTTGATCAGCCGGTGCAGGGCGACCTGCTGGATGGTCGTTCCCCAGTGGGTCCAGAACCATTGCGACCCGTTGTCTTCCCCGGGGTTCTCTGCTTCCACGATGACCACCCCGGCGGTGGTCAGGCCGGCCAGGGCCTCCTTGGAAAAGCCGAGGAGGTCGTTCATGAATTTGGCGTGCTGGTCGTGCTGGTCTTGCTGGGTCTGGTTCATTTTCGGGTGGGTTTATCGGGGAAATGGGGTCCGGCGCCAATTGGCGCCGAGGCTTCAGGCGGCCTTCTTCACCGGCGGTTTCTTGCCGCTTCCGGGGGCGGGCGGTTCGTTGGTGGGAGGTGGTTTGTTCGGGTCCAATGGCAGCGGCGGCGGCAGGGCCGGGTTCGCATCGATGCTGTCCTGTTCGTCCTCGAAGGTCCAGCCGGGCTTGTAGAGCTCCCCGCGCTCCATCTGGTGGAAGAAGGTTTCCTTGCTGATGTGGCCGGCCTGCAGGGTGGCGACCATGGCGGTCAGCATTTCCGGGGTGATGCTGGCAGAGGTGAAATCGGTATTGAGGCTGTATTTGATCTTCGGATCGAGGACGGTCGCGGTGCCGAGCCACCAGTCGGCGATTTGGCATGCCCGGGAAAGGGTCTCGCTGATCTGGCCTCCGATCCGGGCGAGGGTGCTCGTCTCGGCCGAGGCCTCCAGGGCCACGGTGTCATATGCTTTGGCATCCCCTCCTTTCGGCTCGATCAGCCGGGCGCCAACCGCGGCCATTTGGGTCTGCTTCTCCTCGGCTGCTTTCTCCAGGCACGACACGCCTTGGCCGTTGAATTCAAGGAATCCGCAGTCTGCGTCCGGGTTGTCCGTGACCCAGGCGAAGCTCGCGCCCAGGGCGAGCTCGGGATTTGGGTTGGCCTCGGATCCGAAGCACTTCGCCCATGGTGTCGGAACGCCGCAGACGTGGCGGGCGTTCTCCAGGTCGGCGCTCGTCCGGAAGTGGCTGAGGTTGATGTTGGCGATGTCCTCCATTGGGCTCCGTCCGATCTTCTCGCCCGGCTTGTCGGCGTTGTGGAAGATGAACGGGATGAAGTCCAGGGGGACGCCCCGGCGGGTATACTGCGTGGTCAGTTCCGGGACCATGACCGGGTCGCTGGGGGCTGGTCCAGTGCCGGGGCTGGTGGTGGTGACCACGGCGGGGCTCCGCGGGGTCTGCCAGATTTCGCAGCTGGCGCGGCCATCGACCAGCCGGAGCACGCGGTAGGAGATCACGAGCTCCTTCTCGAATTCGTCGGTCGGCTTGGCCACGTAGGCGGCGTCCATCAACACTAGCTTGATCAGCTGCATCCGGCCTTTGATGCGGGCGACCTCCCAGTTCAGGATGGAGGTCCCTGGGTAGAAGCTGAAATATGGCCGGTTCTCTCCGTCCTCGGCACTGAAGTCGATCAGCGTCCCGCAGCGGCCAGTCCCGCAGACCGCCTCGGTTACCTGCCGGGCGTAGCTGAAAAGCGGCCCGCCGGCCAGGTCGGCATCAGCCTTGAAATCGTCCAGCGAGGTGGGGAGCTCGTCGGTCGGTGGTTTCCGGAACAGGAAGCCCATCATGGCCTCATGGGTGCGGCCTGTGGCGTTGAAGAAGCATGCCCGGGCAAGGTATGCGGCATAAGCGGCCCGGCCTTCGTCGCTCTCGTTCTGGCCGGCCAGCATGGGCAGGAACTTGGCCCCGCCGGCTTTGACTGCGTGCTCCCCCTCGATGCAGGTTTCCACGGTCCGCCAGATGGGCAGGGCGGCGACGTAATCCGGGTGCGGTGTCTGGACTGGCATTCAGACCGATATCCTTCGGGCTGGATCCTGCAAAGGGATTTCAGGGTTCCTCTGGATCGGGAACCGGCCATTCGTCGGCCAGGAAATACGTCAGCGTCAGGGTTCGCAGAACCGGCAGCAGCGCAGCCAGCCGCCCACCGCGCAGGGCGTCGGAAAGCAGGTCTGCGCAAACGTAAAGTTGGCCCCCCGTCTGGGCGCGTCCCGTTATGCAAGTATCCGCCGGGCAGGCAGCATTCAGCGCGGCCAGCTGCGGCGCCGTGACCGGCAGCCACCACCGTGAGAGATATTCCCTCTGGATCGGCTGAAAGGAAGGCTCTGGCATCAGGGCAGCCTCCAGCGTGGCCCGGTCAGACGCGGACAGCCCATCCCAGCTGACGGGATTGGCCCGGATGCTGTCGCCCACGGCGACTATGGCGGCGAGTTGTTCCGGGGTCATGCCTGGAGGCTGTTGTGATAGTTTTGCAGGATGGATTCAAGCAGGGCGCGCTGACCAGATGTTTGCACTGATGGCCCGGTTCCAAATGCTGAAATACGAGCATCTGATATACCGACTGCGGCTCTTGAAAAGAAAGTCAATGCATTTGCGCTGTTTCCGTCTGTAGCTATAGAAAATACTTGCTCTGTATTCTGATTCCGGAAAACAAACTGTCCGGAGTTCATTCGATCCATCAGAAATAGACCAGTCAAACTGCTGGTGTTACCCGATGGAGTCTGGATGGTGGTATTTTTTGCCCTGGCTGCAAGCTCGTCTCCGGCAGAAGCCTTCAATAGTTGAATGGTTCCGGTGCCGCCTCCGGTCGAATTTCCAAAATAGGCCTTGACAGTCAATGCTGATGTTGGCGCCGAGGTAACCCAACACCATGCAGAAAAATCATTTTGGCCATTCGCGTTGCCCGCCCAGTCTGTTCCAAGGTATTTGGTTGTTCCGTCGCTCATCCACCCCGTCAGCAAATCAATATCCCCGCTGACAAAGTTGTTGTTTGTGATTGCCCCGCCCTTCCCGGCCACCAGCCCGCCCGCGATGGTGTTCGTCCCGGCCAGCACGCGGTATTTGAAGCCGGTGAAAAGTCCGGCGGCCTTCAGAGCAATCACCATGTCATCACGGAGCCATTTGTTGTTGGCGCGATTTCCTGGGGAGCTGCCCCATTCGCCTGATCCGCCTGCCGAAATCACTGCGGTAATTTCTGCGGCGGCGTCAGTGTCATACGCCGCAACGGTCCTTGTGTTGCTGGCCGGGGCCTGGGTGATCAGGTCGCCAGGGCTGGTGGTGTAGGGCACGGCAAAGGTATTGCCGGTTTGGCCGATCACGTCCACGCCGTTGATTCGCCATTGGCCGGCCCGGGTGCTGGTGAGGGTGTTCCCCGGGCGGGCGGTGCCAGTAATCACCCCCGGGGTGGGCTTCCCGGGACGGCTCAGGCCAAATCCTACGCCAAATC
Organism: uncultured Opitutia bacterium; assembly: GCA_937874455.1. Lineage (GTDB taxonomy): Bacteria > Verrucomicrobiota > Verrucomicrobiia > Opitutales > UBA953 > CALNBE01. The sequence continues at coordinate 17,526 of CALNBE010000236.1, forward strand.
CAAAGCCGGGCATAATTCAGGAGGCGAGGATTGCGCAGACGGATCCGCTGGTCAGCTGGAAGGCCTTCAGCCTGAAGGGCAGCTGCATCCCTGCCGGGAATGTCACACCGGTCAGGCCTGTGGCTTTATAGTTCCCGTCTGCGGTCACGGACGCAAAGATGGTGTCGGTCAGGACAAGGAACCCGATGACCCTCATGGTTTTGGCGGTCGTGTTGCTCACGACTTCGGCCCCGCCTCCGCCGCTGAGGGTGCTTGCGATTTTTCCTCCAGTGAGTGCGCTCATGCCCGGCACTATGCCTGGCCAGAAGCTGGGCGCAAAGGTTTTCCTCAGACCTGCGGCGGGCTCGGGGGCCGGTGGTTGGTCAGGTCCTTGGCTGCCATCCACCAAGCCTTTCCGGACATGGCCCGGCCTTTGACTTTGACGTATCGGCGGCATTGGCTCACTGCCTCGATCTGGACGCGCCAATTGTTCCCCTTTCCGTTCTTGGGTGGGGCGACGGCGTGCCAGCCTCTGCCCAGGCCGGCTTCCAGCTGGGCATAAAAATCGGCGGATCGCTTCTCCGCGAGGGTCATGCGTGGGATGGTCTTTTTCATGATGGTCCAAGTATCCATTTCCAAATTTCGATAATGGCGCGGATCCCTGCTCCCACTGCTGTGCTCCAGAACACGATAGCCGGAATGGCATAGATGCCTTCGATCAGTTTCTTTTTCATGGCGGGATGGGTCTGGCGGGCCGGCCTTCGCGCTTGGCGGCGAGTTGCTCGGCCTCGTTGGCGTAGCTGAACTTCTGGGCTTCGGTGAGGCCGCGGCCGGCTGGTGGCCGGACCTGCGGGGGGAGGCAGATTCCGGCCAGCAGCAGCACCGCGGCTGCGGTCATGGCGTAGACGGGTCCGTTGGTCATTTCCCGATCCTTTCCAGCACGTAAAATACGGACAGTGCCAGCAAGAGCCAGGTGGGAATGATGACGAACAGGGCGTTGTCCCGAAGCCACTCAATGTGTTCCAGCTGGGCCCGGATCTCTTCACGGGTCATCGGCTTCATGCGGGCTGGAGGTCCCTCCGTTTGGGTTTGACCGGCTTCCCGGTGCCGGATGGGCATGGGCCGGGGCCGCCGGGGCTCCGGCTCAGGGTCGATTTGGGGTGGTGGTGTCGGGTTCATTTCGGGTGCCAGAGTTCGTTGGTGGTGATTTCATCAGGGAGGATCTCCGTGGCGCCCTCGCGGATGAGACCGGGGACGTAGAAGTGGCGGGCGTATCCGAGCACGACCTGCTGGCGGCCTTGGTTGTCGGCGATGAAGGGATGCAGCCCTTTTGTCGGTCCGTTGGTATCTGCCGGCAGCAGCCAGCCGGTTCGGCCATAGTGCAAGTCGTCGAACGGCGCGGCGATGTAGATGGCCCGGGTCGCTGCTTGGATCGGCAGCGGGTTTTTCGGCTCGGTCGCGGTCCTGGGAATGACCGGATCCGGGATGCGGTAGTCGGGGCGGCTCATGTCCAGCGGATCCAGCCCTTGATGGAGGCCAGCACTACGAGATTGATCAGGGTGAGGATCAGCGTCCACTTCCGGCGCTGGGAGACAATGGTCTTGGCCCGGATGATGTGGTCGAGGAGGTTCCCCGGATGCTTCGGGTTGCTCAGCCGGGCGATGACCTCGGCGAAGGCTGCTGCCGCGAGGAAGCAGAAGAGGATCAGGATCAGGGCTCTGGTGTCGATCTCGTAGTGCATGGCTTTGGTGGGGTTAGTCGTCCTGGCCGAACATGTCCGGGGTCCCGTCGTCGGGTCCAAGGCGGTGGGCGGTTTTGGTGGTTGTCTTGACGCTGTGCGTCACGGCGGTCGTGACGAGGAGCTTCTCAAGGTCGAAGGTGATCCCGAGTGCGATTTTGAAGGTCGGGGATCCTTCCTCGGACTTCTCATCTTTGATGCGGTCCATGTCCTTGAGGATCTGGACCTCGTTGGCCCGGAGGGCCGCGGCCAGGTCTTTGCCTGCGTGGGTCACGATGGCCTGGAGGTGCTCGTTGAGTGGGCCATCGTCCACGGCTGTGGGTGGCGGGGGCTTGGGCAGGGGTGGTGTCGATCTGCGTTTGGTTGCCATGGTCAGTTGGGTAGGTATTGCAGCCGGCCGGCGGCGGTGCACCGGTAGTAGACCTTCAGTGTCTTGACCGGCTGCGGGTTGTTGGTGGTTTGGGTTTCGAATCCTTCGGGGTGATCCCACTCCGTGGCTATGGTCCGGACCAGGGTGTCACCGATCTGGATCGGCTTGACCATGTCCTTCACTTCGCCATCGAGCGGGCCTCCAAAGAATTCAAATTTCATTGCTCGTCGAAACGGGCTTCGATGCGGCGCTCAAGGTCCTTTCGGACGGCCACGTTGTCGGTTTTCTGGATCTCGCTCCACATGATGAGCTCCCGCTTCTGGCTCTCATAAAGCTCGGCCTGCAGCTTGTCGTCCGGTGTCGGTTCCTCGGCTTTGGCGCGAAGCTCGGCCTGCAGCTTGTCGAGCCGGTCCTGGGTGGTCACGGCGGCGTTGAAGTAGAAGCCGCTGATTGAGCACATGACGACCATCAGAAGGAAAGTGAGGATGGTTCCTTGTTTCATGCGGTGGCGGCCTCCTTCTTCCAGCGGCGGGCGGTTTTGACGCAGACGTTGAAGCGCTCGGCCTGGCTGACCGCGGTGGCGGATGGATCGAACCCTTCCGGGGCCGGGGCCGCGGCGGGGCCGTTCCGGCGGGGCGAGTCTCCTTCCAGTTCGCGGAGCCAGCGGTAGACCGTGGGCAGGCTCACTCCGTGCATAGCGGCGAGCACCTTCACGCTTTTCGTGCGGTCGATGTTCTTCGGTGGTGGGCTCTTCGGCCTGCCGATCTTCTTCGGCTTTTCGGGTTCGGGTTTCATGTGAGGGTATTGTCGGGGAGGGAATGGTTTTGTCAAGAAGTCTGGTCAGTTCTGGGCGCCGTTTCCGATGTAATGGTCAGGTCGGTTTTTGTGGGCTGTCAGGCTGGCGTTTGGTGAGGCCTTTGACCGGCGCTCCATTTCAGCCCTCCATTCCGGATCTGCTTGCAGCTTGGCCAGTTTCCTGGCCTCGGCCTTGGCTGCTTTGCGTTCCGCGGCCCGGCGTTCAGCCTGCTGCTTTTTGCGGTATTGGGCGGAGGTCATTGTTTGAAGAAAACCGCGTTCCGTTTCCTTGACGGCTGCATCATGGAGGCAATCCGGCCCCGGACGGAGTCTCCTTCCTTCTGGATCCGGTCGGCCAGCTGGGCGTTGGTCAGGGGCACGTCCCCGGCCCGGTAGATGCCCTGCATTCCGCGGAGCTTCTCAAAGGGCAGGATCTCAGGTTCCTCCAGGACCCAGCCGACCGGGCCGCCGAACCAGAGGCTCGGGTGGGCCCGGACGGAGTCGGTCATGCGGACCTTGCCAATGATGCCCCCGCGCTGGTCGTGGGAGGCATTCCAGGCGGCCAAGGCTGGCCCTATTTCCGGAAAGCTTCGCCAGAGATCTTGCTTCGCGGCTTCGTCTACCTGAAGGCCGGCGTGGATGTGGAGCTCTCCGCGGTAGCTGTGCATCGTCTTCCGGTTCTCCACGTCCTTCCGGAGCGGGGAGGCCAGCCATTCTTGCCGCTCGGGGCTGCCGGCGGGCAGGTCGGGGCGGATGATGAGGAAGGCCCAAGGTTGTCTGATCGTGAGGACGCGCCTCAAGTCGAATTCAGTCGGCGACGTTTGCATATCTGATTCGGTTTCGGATTGTTTGGCTATTGAGGTTGTATTGATGTTCTATTGCTGCGCGGCCCCGCCTGTGGCGTGAACCAGCCGGCCTTCCATTTGCTTCTTGGCATGGTCTTCCTGCCGGTCGGCCAGCCAGGTGATCTGCTCGAGGAGTTCCTGTGCCCATTGGCGCTCCAGCGCGAGGCCGGGCATGGCGCCGGGGTTCCGCCGGGCGAAGGCTTCAAAGATGGCTTCGATCCGGTTCTCGCGCCATAGCCACTGCGGCATCAGGCCGAGGGCCGGCTTGGCGGCTTCGCGCCACATCGGGCACTCCTTGTGGTGCCTTGGTCCGAGGTCCGTGCCTCTCAGGCCGCAAATGCAGCGGGCCGGACGGTGGCTGGGGTTGGTGTCCTCCTGTGGGTGAATGCGCTGGTCCTGCTCCTTCAGGGTGTCCACCATGCTCGGGTGGTAGTTGTGCCTGGCGTCGAACTCGCGCATAAACCGCTCGCTGCTTTCGTCCAGTGCCGTGCTCTTCCGGCTCTGCAGGATCTCGCGCAGGATCCGGAGGTCCTCGTGGACCTGCTGCTGGGCCTGCTTCCGTTTGGCCTCGGCCTCCAGCTGGGCCTGCTTCCGTTTGGCCTCGGCCCCCAGAATCCGGATGTTCTCGTTCCGCTGGGTGGTGAGTTGCTCCTTCAGTTCATTGATCCGGGCCAGCCGTTGGTCACTGACCTTGAACCGGTTGGTGAGGTCCTCGCAGATCCGGTGGGCGATCTGCCCCCATCGTTCCGGGTCGAGGTTGCTCCGGTCGGTCTTGCCCAGCACCAGGTCGGCGATGTCGCTCAGCCATTGATGGGCGTCTTTCAGGTCGCTGGCGTTCTTCTGGTTGTGGGCGGTCGGCTGGTCCATCTTCTGGCCGCCCCGGTGCTGTTCGGCGACCTCCCAGCCGTCCCGGAGCTTCTCGACATTGGTCAGGATGAAGTGGGCCTCGGCATTGCCAGTGCTGTTCCCAAGGCTGCAAAGTTCCTCCAGCTTGTTGGTCACGGTCAGGAGGGTGTCGGCGGTGTCTTCCGGGTCGTTGATGTCCAACGTCTGGATGATGGTGATTCCCTCGGTGCAGATGGCCCTGGCCTTTCGGGTTTCAGGGGTTGAGTCGTGGCCCAGATTCAGGAGCCGCTGGAACCCGCCGAGGGCGGCGGCCAGGGCGGCGAAGCGGGCGAGGTGGCGCGGAGTGGTGACTTTGGTGGGTGGTGTCGATGTGTTCATGGTTTTCGGGAAATGAGTTTGGCCCGGGCGCGCTGGCCACGGAGGAAACCGGCCTTCCAGATCCGGTGGTCGGCCTTCCAGCCAGCCTTGGTTTTCTCGTCGGTGACGTAGCCGGAAAAATCGTGCTCGCGGAGCATGCCCATAGCCCATGCGCCGTTATCCTCTATGCAGGTTTCGCACTGAGGGATCAGGCCTTCAGCGTATCCACAATGCCAGATGGCGTCCCTCTCGTTGAGCCATTGGTCATCCTCTGGGATCGGTCCTTCTGCTTGTTCGACGTGCCACCAATCCTCGCTGCTTTTCCCGAGGTAAATATCAATCCCTTCTGTGGGCTCCCAGCTGTCCTCGTGTGAGTCGGGCCATTTGCTTTGGAGGTGGGCGGCCAGTTCGAGACCGTGTTCCGTCTCAATCGGAATGAATACGTGGATTTCCATGGTCAGAGGATGTGGGCGGCGATGAAGGCCAGGCCGGTAAAGACTCCGCCCCCGGCCAGCATGGCGAGGGTGGTGCGGATGTAGCGGCGGGCTCCGCGCCGTTGCGCTGCGCGGTTCATGGCCTCGATCAGCCGGGCTTCACGGGCAGGCCGCTCGTCGAGCTTGTCGGCCAGCCGGATCCGGTGGGCCCGGTTGGTCATGGCTTTGGCGCCGGCATTGGGGGATTCCAGATGCAGGATCCGCAGCTGCTGCCGCGGCTGGATCAGCGGGCGCTGGAATCGGTTGGTGGTCAGGGCGAGGCGGTTCATGTCGGGATCGGGTTCGGATGGGCCCTCCCCGCCGGCTGCCTGGTCCTCTGCCAGCGCCGTCGGGAAGGGTTGGTTACCGGGGCTTGCGGTCCGGTTGCTGCCACCATGGGGCCGGTTCCGTGGCTGGCAACTACTTTTTTTAAATCCGTTCCGTTTGGGTGGTAACGAAGCGTTTTTCGTGACCTCCATCGGGGGAATTGGGTCCGGCGCCAATTGGCGCCGAGGTCACAGGCCTTTGACCTTGGCCTTCCTGAACCCGCCATAAGTCTTCCACTGCAGGCCGTAGCGCAGGGCGTCGTAGAGGTGGTCCTCGGCGTCGGTGTCCACGTCTTCCGGGTTGTTCGGGTCCCGGGGCAAGGCGGGGATTGTTTCGATGGCGTTGAGGCAGTTCCGGAAGAACCGCAGGCGGGGCCGGGGCTTCCCGGTCCGGGGATTGATATCCTTCTCGTTCGGGCCAAGCATGCGCTGGACGTGGAGGCATCCCGCTACCCGGCTGCCTGGCCACTTCTCGGCCGGCTTCCATGCGCAGCCCAGCTTGTTGAGGGCAGAACCGCGGGTGATGTCGGATTGCTGGCCGGTGTCGCCGAAGGCGGACGGGTCGATGATGCCAGCCAGCTTGTCCTTGTTGTCCTCGACGGTTCCGTCCGGGAACATCCGCTTTATGCGGCGGTCCCGGGCCAGTGTCCTCTCGGCAAAAACTTCCGGCCGCATGCCCGTCTTGTAGAGCTCGTCGACGACGTAAATCGTTCCAGTGTGCGGGTCCTCGGCAAACCAAAGGACCGCGGCGTGGGCCGGGGAAAAGCCATCGTCTCCACCCCGCCACATCTTCCATTCGACCGGGATCTCGAACGGGTCGCAGGTGTGTTCCTCGTGCCTCCACACGTCGCCGAACATGGAGCCGGCCACGATGTTCCAGTCTCCCTCGAGCATGGCACGGACAAGGATCGGGTCGCCCAGGCCGAGGAGGCGCGCCCGGTATTTCGGATCCGACTTCATGAGCGCTTTGTTGTCCTTGAGCAGGGCCGGCACGAACTGGCGCTTGAATCCGCCCTCGTCCCCCTCCGGGTCCTGCTGGACGATCTCGTAAGGCTTCTGTGGCGTAATGAAGGTCCGTTTGACCCAGAGGTGTCCGACCCCGCCCGGGTTGGCGCTCAGCACGATCCGGGGGAACATTTCCTTGAGATGGTCCGGCACGTTGAGGCCGGTCATGCGGACGCGGCCGCGGAGGAACCGGTAGATGGTCTCCGTGAAGTGGGTTGCCTCGTCGATGCCCAGGACGTGGAACTCCTGTCCCTGGTAGTTGAGCCTGTGCCTCTCCAGGTGGCAGTGCAGCAGCTTGATCACGGATCCGGTGGGGACGAAGAGGATTTCGTTCTTCGTGATTTTGACCTCCCCGGTCGCGATCTTCGGGGCCAGCATTTCCGGGAAGCTGTTGGGCCCGTCCATGTGGTTGGCCATCAGGTCGCCGTAGGTGCGCCGGAAAAGGGCCAGCTGGAGGCCGGGGATCATGTCGGCCCAGGCGATGAAGCTGGCGCGCATGAAGTGGCTCTTCCCTCCCCCGGCGGCCCCGCCATAAAGCTGCTCGGTGGCCCGGCTGAAGAAGGCGCGCTGCTGGGCGGGCTGGAACGTGAGCCGGAGAGGCTTCGCTTCCTTCCCCGTCTCGCTGCGGCTGCGGTATCGGCTCATTGGTCTGGCTTGCGGATCATGGCTTTGATCCAGCGGCGGTGGAAGCGGAACAGGCCGGCGTCGTTGTTGATCTGGAACTGCTCCAGACTGACGCAGGACCGGAGGTTTGCGCTGCTCTCCACGACATAGCGGTGATTTCTGCCGCAGTCGGCCAGGATGATCTTGGCGTGGTTGCGGGTCATTTCCAGCCGGCCTCCGCGGGGCAGGGCTTCAATGGCGGCCTTGGCCTGGGCGAAGATCGGGGCGTCGGCTTTGGCGAAGAATTCCGAGCACAGCACGTCGACGCGTCCGGTGATGAATCCTGTCTCGGCCATGTGGACCAGCTGCTGTGTGTTCCTTTTGCTGAATCCCAGGGTGGCAATGGTCAGGCTCCGGATCCGTCTGCCGGCCAATCGCTGGATGATGGGGATCACGTCGAAGCCGTGGTATGTCCCTCCCATGATGCAATGCAGGGCCCAGCCTGGCCGGGGCAGGGTCTTTATCTGGCCCATGCCCAGGCCGATGCCCGTCTCGTTGAGTTGGATACCCTCGGACTTCCGGAGGTGGGTGGTGGGCTGGTCGGCCAGGGCGGCGCCCGGCAGGCTGCGTTTCTCCTTGGCCTCTGCCTTGGCTTTCTCTGCCCGTTTGGCCTGTCCCCTTGCCCCTCCGGCCTGCGGAGCCGTGGGCATGGCAATCCGGCCCGTTTTGAGGCTTTCCTTGAGCGCTTCCTGCTCGGCTTTCAGCTGGGCCAGAATGTCGGACATGGATTCAGATCATTCTGACTTCTTCGGGGCGGTGTATGGGTCGTCCTCGACCGGTGTCTCGACCACGATGGTCACGCCGATGTTTCCGCCTGTGGCCGGTGCTGGCAGCGGGGCGCCGTTGGCTCCGGTGTGCTCGTGGCGGTGGCGGAGGTTGAAGCTGGAGTCCATGCGTTCGAGGAGCCAGGCCTTGGCACGCCAGTCCGGGTCGTTTCCGATCCCGGAAATCATCTGGGTGATCTTGAGGGATTTGACTTCCTCGATGCGGCGGAAGAGTTCGGTGTATGGAGCCCGGCCTTCCGAGGCTTTGTGCTTCCAGTCGATCCATGTCTGGTGGGCGATGCCGATGGCTCCGCAGATGGCTTTGTCCGTGGTCAGGCCGCTGGCCAGGGTGACGGCGGTGTCCATGAGTTCCCTCGTGCATTTCCCGGCCTTGGAGGGTGGGGAAATCCTCCGGGGCTTTTTGCGTGGTGTCTTCTTGGCGGCCATGGGGTCAGAGGAGTTTTGCGGGCGGGACGGTCTTTCCGTTCTGGGTGATGGTGGCTCCGTCGTAAAGCCTGTGGAACCGGCCAAGGATGGCCTGGGCGAAGGCCGGGTCTTTCTCCATGGTGAAGGAGGGTCGCTCGGCTTCGCTGGCCGCGATCATGGTGGATCCGGATCCTCCGCAAAAGTCGAGGACGGCTTCCTTGAGGGTCAGGTGGTTTTTGATGGCCCGGGCGGCCAGGGCGGTGGGTTTCTGCGTGGGGTGGATGTAGCTGGCGGCGGAGTCGCGTTTCACTTCCCATGCGGTGGCGTTGTGGAAGGCCTGCTCGATCCAGACGAGCAGGTCGGTCTTGCTCATCTGGGCGAGGTTGGGCTGGGCTTCTTTCCAGACCGTGGTTTCGATGCGGTCTCCTCGCCATGTGCCGCGGCCGGCGGATTGGCTGGCGTAGAGGCAGGGCTCGTGTGCCCAGTGGTAATCGGACCGGCCAAGGGCCATTTGCTTGGTCCAGATGATTTGCTGGCGGACGGTCCAGCCGGCCATGTTCAGGGCGTCTTCAAACTCGCGGTGCGTCCTCGATGCGTAGAAGCAGTAGAGCGGGGCGGTGGGGGCGGCGACGTCCATGGCGGCGCTGAACATGGCGGCCAGCATTTTCCGCAGTGGGGCTCCGGCTTCAAGGTCTCCCTGCAGGTCCTTCCGGGCAAGGTTCTTTCCGGTGCCCTGGTATGCCACGCCGTAGGGCGGGTCGGTGAAGATCAGGTGGGGGGCGGTGCCGTCGGTCAGCTTCCGCATATCGGCCTTCTCGGTGCTGTCCCCGCACATCAGGCGGTGCAGTGGTGCTGAACCTCCAATGTGCAGGGTGAAGATGTCGCCGGGCTTGACCCATGGTTTGATGGGTGGTGGTGGGGCTGGATCGTCGGGCCGGCCCTTCAGCGCTGCGCGTCCCTGTTTGAGGATCTCGACGAGGCTGGGGGCGTCGAAGCCGAGTATCTCCAGGTCGGACGTGTCCTTCAGCTGGGAGAGCAGGGCGGCCAGCTTGCCCTGGTGCCAGTTGTCCTCGCCGATCTTGTTCAGGGCGAGGTTGAGCTCGCGTTCGGCGTTGTCGTCCAAGGTGACGAAGGTCACGTCGACTTCCCTGATGCCGAGGGCCTTCATCACGGTGATGCGCTGGTTCCCGCCGACGATGTGGTTGTTCCTCCGGTTGATCACCGGGGGCTGGACGGCTCCGAACTTTTCGATGGAGTTCCGGATCTGCTCGAAGAGCGGCGAGCCGCGCTTGACTGCCTTCCGCGGGTTGTAGGGCGGATGGATCAGGGTGGCGATTTTGACGGTGTCAGTCTTCATGGGTTGGCGGGTTCGGGTTCGGTGGTGGGTGCTTTGCTCCAGCCTCCGGCGCAGTTGGGCCTGCCTCTTCCGTCCCCGTGCAGGGCAAAGTATCCGTTCTTTTTGACTTTCCGCCGGTTCTTGCAGAACGGGCAGATGGCGGAGGGGAAGTGGCGGGGTTTTTCAGTCTTCATGTTTCTTTTGGTTGAGCCAATGGCTGGCGAGTTCGGCCACGCGGTTTACCGGGCCCGGGGTGCCGAGGCCGCTGTCGTGCTTTTGCTTGAGGAGGTGGGGATCAGTCAGCCCGGTGCTGCTCTCCCATTTGGCCCCGAGGACGGTGGCCATGATCGGGTCTGCACCAGCGTCGGAAACGAGGGTGAAGACGGTTACCTGTGATGCCTGGCCGTCCCGGTTGAGCCGGCCAATCAGCTGCTCAATGACCTGCGGGCTCCAGTCGAGCTCGCCGATGACCACGGTGCGGGCCGCGGTCTGGAGTCCGTCCAGGCCGGCTCCGCTGCGGAGGCTCATGATGAGGACCTGCGTGTCTCCCTGGGTGAAGCCCTTCACTGCGGCCGCTTTTTGGGCCGGGGATTCGGTGCCGGTGAAGAATGCGGCCTTGATGCCCATGCGCTGGAACTCGCGGCGCCAGACCTCGTAAACGTCCCGGTGCCATCCGGCCAGCAGGACCTTCTCTCCATTGAGGGCGAGCGTCTCCACGAAGTCGGCGACGAACGGTGCTTTCGCCAGGCCGGTGACGTGCCGCATTTTGATGTCGAGTTCCCGGCTGGCCAGGCCGGCCTGGTGGAAGCCGGCGGTCAGCACTTTCTGGGCGAGTTCGTTGAACTGCGCGGCCATGCGGGCGATCACCTTCGGGTTGTGCTCGACCATGTGGTTCATCCGGTGGACCTTCGGGAGCTCCCGGCCCACGTCGGCCCGGCGGCGGCGGATGTAAATGTTCTGGTTCCGCAGCCAGTCGCCGAGGGCTTCGGGGTCGGCCACGCGGAACTTGTCGTCTGCGGTCCATTCCCATTTGAACTCCTCAAGGCTCCCGCACGTCCCCGGGCTGAGGATCTCCATCACGTTGTAGATCTCCCCGGCGTAATTGTAGACCGGGGTCGCGCTCAGTCCGATCCTCGTGCTGCACTCGGTGGCGAGGTGCTTGGCGCCCTGGTATTTGACCGTCGTGCTGTGGCGGAGCTCCTGAACCTCATCGTAGACCACGGTCTCCCAGTCCCGGCGGAATGCCCACTCCGCTATCTTCGTGTAGGAGCAGATCGTGACGTCGTGCTCGGGAAGGATGTATTCCTTCTTCCACTTGATGATGTGGGTTTTGAGGCCGGGGCAGAAGAGCTGGATCTGGTCGCGCCATTGCTCCTGAAGGTGGCGTTGGCAAACGACGAGGGCCTTGCCCGGGTTGTCGGCGATGATGGCGATTCCCTCCGCGGTCTTGCCCAGGCCGAGGTCGTCGCCGATCAGCAGGCCGCGCATGATCCGGCTCAGGGCGACCGGCTGCAGCTGGTAATCCCGCAGCGGCATCGCCGGGTTCCAACGGGCCGGCTCGGTGGGTTTGGCCTCTCCGGACATGATCAGGCGGGCCTGCTCCCGGTCCGCGATGTTGCTCTCCACCCGGGCTTCGATCAGGTCCCGCAGCGCCGGGGAAACATCGTGATGCCACCGGCCAAGGATCATCTTCATGTCCTCGGTGGTGCTGGGGGTGCGCTTGATCCGGATAGTGTTGCCCTTCACGTCGCAGCCAATGAGGAGCCGCTTCACGACCATGCGGACGTGGGGCTCCGTATCGAGCCGGAATTGCTTCCCCTCGATGGTCAGTGTGCCGTGGGAGATCACCGGCCCGGGATGATGATGAGGCTTGGTTCCTCGGCCTCCACGGCCACTCCTTCCGGAAGGCTCATATCCTCGACGATGTTGAGCGCTACCGGCGGATGGGTCCGGCCAAGAATTTCCAGCTGGACGCTGCCTCCGGCGTTGAGGAGTTCGATCTCCTCTGGCGTGGGCTTCCAGTGGGTAACGATGCGGTCCGGCAGCCGGGTGGCCGGCAGATCCTCGCAGCCTTCCGCTGTGAGGATCAGGTTCGTGTGGGTGGTCGGTTTCGGTGTCATGGCTCCATTGGTTCGCCTGGCCGGGCCCGGCTGGCAAATGGTCATGTGGGGTTCCGCCAAAGCTCGACCACGTCGAGCCGGCATGCCCCGCCTTTCGAGTTGTGGATGGTGCCGCTCTCTATTCCGGTGGGCTTCGCGCTGAGAAGGATCAGGTGGCTGAAGTGGTCGGCGTATCGGTAGATCTGGCGCCGGGTGTCTCCGGCGGTTCCTCCCTTGGTTTTGCACTCCAGTCCGATCTGTCGCCCGTCGATCAGGGTGATGGCAAAGTCGATCCGGTCCCGGCCAGCCAGCCGTTCCTCGGCTTTGAATGCGATCCCCATTTCCGTGAGGAGGTGGGTGACGGCTTCGTGGAGCCGCTTTTCCATGTGGAAGCTGCTAGGCAGGGCGCGGAGTTCTTTGAGGAGTTCCTCCAGCTGTAGGGAAGATTCGGAATTTGCCTCTGCGGTCACGGCGCGCTCCAACCGGTCGTGCCGGTCCCACTCGGCCATCAGAAGGGCCATCGCTTTTTCGAGGTTCCGCTTGGGGGTGCTCGGCTTGAACCACTTTGGATGCCATGGCCAATCGGTGCGCAGGGATCCGGCGTAGCACATGGCTGCGTCGATCAGCTCTCCGTTGCACCACTGGTCGTCGTGCTCCGGAGTCCATCCCTCGGCGGTGATCTGGCGGTGCCGCTCGGCGGCGCCGGCCTTGGCTCCGTTCATGCCCTCTTGGACATAGGACTGCGCCAGCCTGGTTGGGTCGGGGCTGAATGCCTCGGCGAAGGCGTGGGAGTCGCAGAGGGCGAAGGCGTTCCGTTCAAGGCTCCTCGTCGCCCAGTATCCTGGAAACGCGGTGATCCCGTGAAGCTTCAGGCAAAGCCCGGGTGGTCGGGAAGCGGCGGCTTGGCCTCCGCACCAGGCGGCGACCTCGCGGAGGTTTTCTTTGGTGATGCGGACGGCTTCGATTTCGTGGTCGGTTCCGCGGAGGTAGTATCGGGTCGTGTTCATGTCGGATTTGGGTTCGGTTTCAGTGCCTGGCTCCAGGCTTCGAGTTTCTTCCGGTGGTGGCCGAAATTGCGGTTTATGGTCCGGCGGCAAACGATGCGTTCCCGCTCCTTTACGAAGTCCTGCCAGTCCGGGTGGCAAAGCGGGAAAATCGGCAGGGTCAGGCTCCGCTTGGAATTGCATCGGGAGCAGGCCGGGAGGTAGTTCCGCATCGTGTTCCCTCCGCCCATGGACTTCGGGAAAATGTGCTCCCGGGTCCAGTCCCGCCAATGGGCCGGCTTGGCGCAGTAAACGCACTGGTAGCCGGTCTGGCTCCAGAGTTGGGTGATCTGGGCGCCCGGGCTGGGCGGGGTGGTTTTTGGCGCAAACTTGGTGGGGTCGGTCATCTGCGGTCCGGGGGTTCCTTTGGCTGGCCATGCTGCAGGGTTGGCCATGATTCCGGCCACGCGCCGGCTGTGCGCTTCTTGCCGCTTGAGGACCAGCATCAGCTGCTCGGGGCTCCAAAAGGCTGGAGGGGCGTGCGGATCCATTGGTCAGCGCTTGGCGAAGACTTGGTCGAGGGCGGCGGAAGCGGCCTCAAAGGTCATGAGGTGCGCGTCCTGGTATCCGGCTTTGGTCAGGTGGATGACCTGCTTCACTGTGGCCAGCTTGCTCCGGCTCTGACCGATCACCACGTCAATGATCCGGCTGGCCTGGCCCCGGTCCTTGATGCTGGTGGTGTCGAGTCCGGCCTTCTCCAGCATCTCCCTTTGCTTCGGACTGACCGCTGCGCGCTGCCAGCCTGCGACGGCCTCGTAGTCGAGGAGGTCAGTGGTGTGGAAGAGGGCGGCGAAGCTCAGGGCGTCCACCCGGTTCCCCTGCTTGCCCCGCTGGCGCTTGAGCTTGTCGAGGAGGTCCTGCTCGCGCTCCCCGGTGATGAACTCGTCGGTTTCGAGGAGGTCCATCTTCCCCTCCTTCAGCTTTTTGGCGACCGCCTTCCGCTGCTCAGGAGCGTCGGTCATGAGGTCCGCGGGGCCCATGACGTCATGCCCCTCAAACTCCCAGAGGAAATCCAGAAGCAGCATGTCCTGTTTGCGGTCCGGGTGGTCGCACCAGCCGTCGCAGCCGTGGGGGCAGTGAAGCCTCGTTCCCCTGCCGGCCATCTGGATGTAGGGCGTCCGTCCCCGGGTTGGCCGGAGGATGATCACGCAGTCAATGTCGGGGCAGTCGAAGCCCTTCGTGAGCATCTGGCAATTGTTGAGGAACCGGAATTCCGACCGCTGGAAGCCCTCGATGATTTCGGCCCGGTCCGGGCTGCTTCCGTCGACGTGCTTGGCGGCGTGGCCCCGGGTGACAAGCAGGTCGGTGAACCGGCGGCTGGCCGCGACGCTGGGGTGGAAGATCAGGAACTTTTTCCGGTCCGGGGCGTGCTTCTCAATGGCGTCGATGATGGCCTGGTAATAGGCCTCCAGTTCGGCGGCCACTTCGTCATTGTCACCGTCGGTGATTTTGCTCTGGATCCGGATCTCCAAGGGCACCGTCTCGACCGTGATGGGGCTGAGGTGCCTGGCCTTGATGAGCTCGGACATGGGCACGTCTGCGGCGACGTGCTCGTAAAACTTCATCAGGCTCTTTTTGTCTCCACGCTCCGGGGTGGCGGTCACTCCGAGGATCCGGGCGCCCCCGCCGTGGAAGTGGTTCAAGGTCCGTTGCCAGTCCGGGGCCATGCTCAAATGCGCTTCGTCGGCCACCACGTAATCGAAGTGGTCCGGCTGAAACCGGGCGAGCCGGGCCGGCTTGGAAATGCTCTGGATGCTGGCCACGATCACGTTGTGGTGCAGGCTGGCCTTGTCCGCTGCCTTCTCGACGTCGGCGATGATGTTGGCGCTCTTGTAGAGCTTCTTCACGCTCTGGTCGATCAGCTCGTCGGTGTCAGCGAGGAAAAGGCACTTCCCCTGCTGCCTCGTGGTCCAGTGGTGGATCAGGGCGCTGGCGATGATGGTCTTGCCTGCTCCGGTCGCGGCAAGGCCGAGGACCTTGGTAAAGGCGGTGTCGTTCACCTTCCCGTCGAAGGCGTCGACCACGCCGCGGCAGAAGCGCTTCTGGTAGTCTCTCAGGCTGAATTTCATGTTCGGGTTCGGGTTCGGATTTTCGGCACTTTTCCCCAATTTTTTGGGGTGTCCATCGGGGAAAAGTGCCTCGGCGCCAATTGGCGCCGGAGTGGTTCAGGCTCCGCCTTGGGCGGTCAGCGTGCCTGGCGCGGCGCCGGTTCCGGCAGCGACCGGGGCGCCGGGGTCACCCTCGCGGGGAGGCCAGTTCCAGCAGCCCGGATCCGGGCTCGGGCCCCGGACGCAAACCGCGTTAAAGGGCGCTCCGCCCTCGTTGAAGGCGGCCAGGTTGACGGTCTCATCCGGATTGATTCCGGCGATGATGGCGGCGCTCGGCTTGAAGTTGGCGCCGCGGTTGAGGTGGACGATCCGTCCAATGGTTGGTTTCATGGTGGGTTGGGTTTGGGTTCGGTTCTGTCGATCAGTCTGCCCCTTCGACCACCCGGCGGGCGGTGATGGCCCAGCCGTTGATCACGGTTTTGAAGGCCTTGTTGGTCTTCTTGCCTTTGTCCAGGGCAGCAGCCAGCAGGATCAGATTCCCGATACTGTCCCGGGAGTCTAGCGTTTTCTGGATGAACTTGAGCGCCGCGTCGACGGTCCATTTTAGGATGATCAGTTCTGCGATGGCGACTTGGTCGTCCGCCGGCAAGGCAAGGAACTTGTCATGCTCGGACCTCGTTTTGAGGATCACCCCGTTTTCGTAGGCGGTGCCGAAAGCCTCGCCCAGGAGGGTGTTCAGCTTCTTGGTGTTTTTTTTCCGCTCGGCCTTCATGGCGGCCAGTTCGTTGGCCTCTGTGGCGGCCTGCGTCGCGGCGGCAGCCTGCTGTTTGTCGTCCTTGATCTCCTTCTCCGCGGCGGCCAGCGTCTTGGTGCCGGCCTTCACGTCGGCGAAGGCTTTCGGGTCGGCTTTCTTCACAGCCCGGGCACGCTCGACGCTGCGGGGGCTGGTGCCGAACTGGGCGGCTACCACCTTGGTGGATTCCTTGGTCGTGGTGCCGGCAGCGGCGGCGGCCTCGGCTTCAAAGGCAGCAAAGAACTCCTCGGCCGCGCTCGCCTTCTGGCCGATGGTCAGGTGGCGGCGGTGCCAGTTCTTGTCCTTCACGAAGTGGGCGGGGGAATCCCCGTCCGTGGGCAGGCTTCCGAACTCGCGATAGATCGGTGTGACCTTGGCAATCTCGCAGGCTCGTTGACGGTTGTTTCCGTCGAGGACCTGGCCGTCCAGCAGGACGATGGCTTCGCGCTGGCCGTTGACCTTGATGCTCTCGCCCAGGGTGGTCAGGTTGAGGACGTCCTCCATGGGGAGGATCTGGCTCAGGGGGTGGGGTGGGTATGCTCGGTGTGTCGTGCTCATGGCTTTGGTTTGTGGATGCGGCGCAGAAGCGCCAGAAAATCGATCAGGATGAATCCGGTCCCCTGGGGGACGGGGTGGGCGTCGGCCCAGCGGAAGCTCTTGCGGTGCTTCAGCTGGGCGACGCACATGCTCGGGGTCACAAGCCGGGTCTGGTTGTCGAATCGCCAGAGGTAGGCGCATGCTGCTCCGGCGGCGCTCCAGCGCAGGCCGGCTTGGATCTGGGCGGCGGTGATCCCGTTGCTGCTGGAGGCCTCGCCGTCCTCTCTGATGTAGCCGAGGGACAGGGTCGGGTCGTTCGTCACCTTGCACTCCAGCTGCAGGGTCTTGCCTCCCATTTCCGTCCACGTCCCGATGATGTCGAGGAAGGGGTTCACGAGGTAGATGGTCCGGAGACTCCGGCCGTGGCCGAAGGTCCGGGTCGGTGGGTCGACCTTTTCAATGTCGGCCAGGCCGGCGGCTTTGTATGCCTGTCCCACCTTGAGCACTTCATTTTCGAATGCGGTCGATTCTTTGCTGATGCCTTTAGCCATCGTAATTCGTCGGGTTCGGGTCGGTTCGGAGTCGGGTGATGATCAGGTTCAGGACGTGCTCACGCACGGCGAGGATGTGTCTGCAACGCCGTTTCCGGCATGTCCAGTCCTCGCAGCTGCATTGGCCGTCCGGGAGCTTCCCAAGGTCGACGAGGTGATGCTCGCCCGGACGGCTGTGGCTGGGGACCAGCCACCGCAGCAGGTGGTCATGCGGGATCGGCTGCATCGAGGATTAGCTGGGTGTCCCCCGGGCTGCCCATGACCCGGAGCCAGCGCTCCAGGGCGATGTGGATCTGCTCGGTGGGCGGAGGGGTGATGGCCACCATATGGACCCGCGGGACGTGCGGAAGGATCTCGACCTCGGCCGGCTGGCGGCATGCCACCATCAGGCCGCAGATGGCGTCCTTCACGCGCTCCATGGTCCAGGGCGTTCCGGTGTGCTCCGGCACCGGGGCAGGTTCCTCGACCCGGATCTGGATGATCTGGTTGTTGGCGGCACCAGCCTCCCGCATCAGGACCTTCAGGGCCATGATGTTCAGGCCGGCCTTGCCGATGATTTTCGGCATGTCCTCGCCGTGAACTTGGATCTGAAGCTCGGTCTGGTTGGGGCCGAGGTGGGTGCTGTTGATCCGGAGGGATCCGGGTCGGAAAAGGGCGGGCTCGACGAGCGCCTGGAGCAGTTTGATTTGGTCGGTGGTGGTCATGGTTTGTTGCTGCCGATGGCGGCCAGGGTAAGAAGTGCTGTGGTGACGAGGATGGCGGCGTGGAGGCCGGTGACGGTTCCTCCGGTCTGCTGGAGGGTGTAGCACACTCCGGCGATTCCGGACGCAAAGGTCAAAGGGGCGGTGAGGTATCTCATGTGAATTTGATGGGGGTGCCTGTCAGGATCTGGAGCCTCCGGATGATGGCGTCGGCGAGGCTGCTGGTTCCGCCGTCCGGAGCGGGCAGGAAGCGCTTGGCTAGCTCGGCGCCGGTGTATTGCGTGGTGACCAGCATGGGCCGGCTCTGCTGCATGCGGCGCTCGGTCAGCTGGAAAAGCGCGTCCTCTCCGGCGGGCGTGCCAGCCATGTTTCCCACGTCGTCGAGAAAGAGGTAATCGCAGGCGATGAACGGTTTCAGGAACTGCAGGGTGTTGGTCTCCTTGGCTGCCCTGCTGCAGGCTGCGCGCCACTCGGAAGCGATGATGTAGCGGAGGCTCTTCTGCTTCCAGACCAGCGGAAGGATGGCTCCGTGGAACATGGCGGTCGTCTTGAACTTGCCGCTTTTGCCATGGATCAGCACGCCGGGGCCGGATTTGAAGGCGTCCTTGACCTTCTGGAGTTTCTCCGCCGGCAGTGCTGCGATGATCTCCTTGGTCCGGTAGAACTCCGGGCAGATGGCTTCCCACTCCGCATTCCGGGCTGCTTCAAAGGCCTGCTGTTTTTTGGACTTCTCCTTCTCGTTCTGGGCGGCGGAGCAGGCTTCGCAGAACCGCACGGTGTCGATGGTGCGGCCAAAGAGGAAGGCGGTCACGGCCTGAAACTCTTTGCTGCAGGTCTCGCAGATTTTGGTCTTGGTGGTGACCTCGGTCTGGTGGCTGAGGTCGAGGTCGGCGAACATCGCGCTCTGGCAGGGTGGGCAGGTGTTGGGCACCAGGGTGGTTCCGCCGTCGGAGCGCGGGAGCTTCACCGCGGGGGTCGGTGTGCCGCACTGCTTGCAGGGCAGGTCTTCGCTACCAGAGCCAGGGTCGGTCGGGGTCAGCAGGTGGGGTGGTGGATTGATCATGTGAGGTCGGGTTCGGGTTCGGTGAAATGTCCTGCCAGCGCTCCTCGTGGAACCACGTGGATCCGTGCGGCGTGAATGGCAGGCATTTGCCATCACTTCCGGCTCTGGACAAGGCATAAGTCTTGGTCCGGGCCAAAAGTTCAGGTGCGGTTATTTTTTTCTTCCGGAGGGCTTGGCGGATGTAGTCGAGGGCCTTCTTTTTGCCCTCCTTGTTGGGGTAGGCTTTCCAGATCTCCTCGATGATTTCGGATCCGGCTTTGATCTCCTTGCTGGCATCCCCCTCCAACGCAAACGCCCCCCCTGGGGGGCATAAGTCTTTATTCTCATTCTTTTCTTTCTCTATATATGGCGTTTCCCCATTTGGGGAAAAGGCGTTCCCCATTTGGGGAAAGTCGTTTCCCCATTTGGGGAAATCCGGCTCAGGATGAACCGCCATGAGCATGCGCTGGTCTCCGTCTTTCCATCTTCGGAGCCAGCCTTTTTCGATCAGATTCGTGATGGCATTGGCCACGCTTTTTTCCGCAATATCGAAGGTCCGGGCGAGGTGTTCGTTGGTCGCAAAGCACCCTCCCCGGGTGTGGCTGAAAAGGGCGTGGATCTGGGCCCAGAGCAGGCGCTCAATCCAGCGCAGTCCCTGCGCGTCGATGATGTCGACGGGCAGGAACAGGCCGGTGAATCGGCGGTGAGGTCCGTCGCTCATGCGGTGAATTGCACGGGGGGTTGTTTCCGGCACCACTTCTGCCAGCTATCGGTGATGAAGCGCTCGGGGCTGCTCGGCTGGGGATTGGCCAGCCGGTAGGTGGCCATCTGGAACCAGCCGCTCTTGCTGGCCGGCCGGCGGGTGAGGTGCACGGCGGTCGGTTCCTTTTCCTGCCGGACGTAAACGAAGACTTTTTCGTTGGCCCGGTCGGGTTCGTCCTCCGGTTGGTCCAGCGCGTCCCAGGATCCGTCCCGGGCCTGCACAGCGCGCAGGAAGATCGGGGCGCGCTGGCAGGCCAGTTTCTGCCCCTCGGCGGGGCCGTCGAGGAAGCTGATCATGACTTAGGGACGCAGATGAAGAGCTCTTTACCGGTGCCGTGGATGTGGACCGATCCCTTCGGGTAGGCCTTCGCAATCGCGGCCATGAGCTTGGTGTTCAGGTCCATGTTGATCGGGGGGTGGATGGTCAGCAGGACGCGCTTCCCTGGCGGCATCCAGCCGGGCCGGGGGATGGCGCCAATTGGCGCCGCATCAAATGGCGGGGCGGTCCGGCTGGGCGCGCAGGGCCCCTCGTGGCCGTCGTTCCGGATGCATCTCCAGCCGTCCGGCTGGGGGATGGCGCATTCGTTATCGGTTTCGTTGCTCATGGTGGTTCAGGGCTTTTTGATGGCGATCCACTCGCCTTGGATTTCGACGATCAGGGACTCGGAGTGGAGGTCTCCCATCCACTGCAAAAGCTCGACCAGCCGCGCTGCCGGCATCGGCATGCGGTAGGCGGCCACGGCCTTTTCCTCCAGATCGGTGGGGCTCGCGAGCCGCATCGGCGCGGCCTCAAGTTCTGCGGCGCCAATTGTCTTGATTGGGGTGGTTGCCTGCTTCAGGATATCGGTGAGGCTCGGCCTCGGGGAGTGGGGTGGTTCTTGTCTCGGTTTCATATTCGGGTTCGTTTTTCGGTTATGCCTTTTCCGGCGATTTTTATCAAGGCCTCGTGTCGGCGAGGAACGGGCTCGGGCTTTGCGGCTCATAAGCTTTGGTCCAAACGTTACGGCGGGTCTCGCTCCAGGTCAGGAAGAGGTTCTTCCGGGCCCGGGTCATGGCCACAAAAAGAACCCGGCGGTCTTCCTCGGGGTTCCGCCCGTAGGCTTTGGCGTTGCAGTTGATCACCGCGACGTTGTCGAACTCCAGGCCTTTGCTGGCGTGGCAGGTCATGACCACGATGCCTTCCTCGGGGGCTGCGGGGGTTTCCTCCATCACCTGCCGGAGTTTCAGTGCGATCTCCGTCGCCCGGGTGGTCCAGTGGGTTTTGCCCTCGGATGCGGCCAGCAGCATCTTGCGCATTTCCTGGCTGAAGCCAATCCCTTCCATCCACTGAAGCAGGCCGGTTTCCGCGGTGGCTGGCTCCAGCGGGCGCAGGCTGTTGGCCTTGTCTGCCATGGCCACGGCGACCCGGCGGGCGAGTTCTCCGGCTCCCCACTTCTCCCGGATAAAGGTCTGGCCGGCCAGCGGGTGATCGGGGTTGGTGACCAGCGTCAGGGCGGCCAAGGCCAGCCGGAGGTCCCCGGGGGGCTTGGGTTTCTCGTTCCGGTAATGGCTGACCTCGGCGGCGGTCAGCTGCTCCTGGATGAAGTCCTTGTCAGCGTTATACCGGCAAAGGATGGCGGTCGTGGTGCCTGGTGTGGTGACCTTCTTGGCAAAGGCAATCACCCCGGCGGCCTCGTCGTATTCGTTCACGAAGCTCTTCCGGGCGACCTTCCCCGGATGCCCCGCGGCGCTCACTGTCTTTTTGTCGAACCGGTTCCGGTTCTTCCGGATCATGGCCTGGGCGGCGTCGCAGACCTCGGAGCCGCATCGGAAGTTTTCCTCAAGAAAGCCAGTGAAGGTCCCGGGCTGGCTGGATGCTTCCATGATGTTTTCGAGCCGGCCTCCGCGGAATCCGTAAATGGCTTGGTCGGGGTCGCCGACGAAGAACCGGTTTTCCGCCTGGATCATTCCGTAGATGGCGTGGTCGTGGCTTCCGCTGTCCTGGTATTCGTCCACCATCAGTCCCTTCAGCCGGAGGGTCTTGCGCTCCAGCAGTTCCCTCATGCTGATGAGGAGGGTGTCGAAGTCCTCGGCGTCCAGTTCCTTCAGCTTGGCCCGGTAGTGCATCGTCAGGACTTTCTCGGCCTGCGTGGTGGCCTCCCCGGTGTTTAGGCATTCCCGGGCGGCCTTCAT
>CALNBE010000237.1 GCA_937874455.1 uncultured Opitutia bacterium
TGGAAAGCGTTCCTGCGGAGACATACAATCCGTCGGTCACATTCATCGTGCCCGTTCCAGAGTTGGAAAGCGTTCCTGCGGAGACATACAATCCGTCGGTCACATTCATCGTGCCCGTCCCAGAATTGGAAAGCGTTCCTGCAGAGACATACACGCCACCACCCAGCACATCCACTCTGCCCGAGGTATTCGTCAACTTTCCATCCTGCCCGATCAAGACCCCTCGGCTGGCGGTTAACTTGCCGGTGCTGGTCAATGCAATCTCCCCACCGTTTGTCACATAAACCTGATTTCCCTTGAAAAAGGAGGCATCGGCATTCGGCGAGTCTTCGGTCAACTCGCCCTTAATGGTCAGAATGCCCCCGCGCACAGAAACCGAGTCGGTAACGGTAAACTTTTTCCCAGCCTGAATCTCCATCCGGGTACTGTCATGGTCCAGATTGATCGAGTGTGCCTTGACGTCCTGGCCGACCACCATGTTTGCCCCCTCGTTCACCACCTCACCCATGTTGATCGTCACACTAAAACCGGTCAGCTCGACCGTCTTTCCATCGCGCGTTTCCGCCGACAGCGTCCACTTGCCCGACGCAGTCTCTCCCCAAAAATTGTTGGCGGTAAAAACCCACCCAATATCCGTCAGAGAAAACTCCGTCGCCACATCCGTAAACAACAGCAAATCGGCCACGGTCCCTCCGGGAGATTCCAGCCAGATGTGCAGATCCTTCCAGTCGCTCGTCCCCACAACCCCATCTCCGATAGATAGTTCAAGCGTCACCTCCACCGTCTCAACCCCCTGCAACGAATTATTGTTGGAAATATTAAACTCCCTGTTCAACGCCGACCCGGTCACCAGGCCCCCGGTGACCGCTCCACTTGTGACCGTCGTCCGATCCGTCAAATACGCGCTGTCAATCACCGCATTCACAAACCCGGTCGCATCAATCAGCCCGAACCCATAATTCGGGTTAAAATTATAGCCAGCAGCATTGGTCACCCAGCCGCGCCCGCCGGAAGAAGCACTCGTATCCCCCGCATCGACTACCACCGAGGAGCTCGCCAGCGCATGCTTTGCCAAGCGCACATCCATTGCCGGAGCAACCTGCTTGCCCAGGGCGATAATCCCAGAAACCAGCGGAGCGGCCGAGGATGTGCCGTCAAAAGTGTTCGTATAATTAGCATCCGAATAATTGCTCGCGCTTTGTCCATTGTTATAACCCAAGCTGCCGGAGCGGTCTGTCGTCGTGATGTTCTCATTCCCAGTGTCCCCCGAGGGAGCCGTTACAAACACTGACGACCCAAAACTGCTATAGCTCGCATATTTCCCATCCTGGGCTAATGCTGCGACATCTATCACTGACTCATGGGAGTTTATAATCAAAAGGTTGGCTTGCTCCACAAGCATTCCACGATCGTTCCCTGCGGCAAAAACAAACACCACATTGTTTAGAGAGGCCATATCCAAGGCCGCCAGCACCTCATTATCGTCACCCCCGGTAACAAACGGATAGGATCTGCCCCAACTGTTGTTCTTCACCGAAATTGCCGCCTCCCCAATGTAGTTTCCGTCAGAATCAACCCCGCTCTCATGCAAAAACGCCCCTGCGGCATCCCCGTCCGCTCCGATATAGCGCAACCCGGCTATCTCTGCTCCGGGTGCGGCACCAGTAATGCCCTTTCCGTTGCCCCCCACGCCAGCCGCCACTCCTGCTACCGCAGTGCCATGGTTGTCCGTGCTTAACAGAGTGTCGCTGGTGAAATCCTTGCTCAAATCATCCCTGAAATGCGCGACCAAATCAACATGCGTGCCCTCAACCCCATTATCAATAATCCCGATCACCACGCCTTTCCCCGTGATCCCTTGCGCCCATGCTCCGGCTAAATTCGCGCCAAACAAGGCACTGTCCTTTAAATGCCATTGATACTGATAAAGCGGATCATTCGGCACAAAAGCATCTCCATAAGGAGCTGCCATTACATCAATGGAAATTGCCGCTGCGCCAGCAACAAGCACGGAGAAGGGTATTTTTATCATATCTTT
The DNA here is from genome assembly GCA_937874455.1 of uncultured Opitutia bacterium. Lineage (GTDB taxonomy): Bacteria > Verrucomicrobiota > Verrucomicrobiia > Opitutales > UBA953 > CALNBE01. The sequence continues at coordinate 2,039 of CALNBE010000237.1, forward strand.
AAGAAAGAAGTAAGTTAAAACCTCATTGGTGGGCTCCTCCAAGATAAAAGTCAATTCATTGCCTCCCTCAAAACAGTCCGCCGCATGCAAAACTTCCTGATTTCAAGCTTGCCGCTAAGCCGGATGCATCCCTCTCTTTCCTCCCGCCTTTTTCCTCCATGCCCAAACGCACCGACATCAAAACCATCCTCATCATCGGCGCCGGCCCCATCATCATCGGTCAGGCCTGCGAATTCGACTACTCCGGCTCCCAAGCCTGCAAGGCGCTCCGCGAGGAAGGATACCGGGTGGTGCTCATCAATTCCAATCCGGCCACCATCATGACCGACCCGGAGATGGCCGATGCAACCTATATCGAGCCCCTCACCGTCGAAGCCGTCGAAAAAATCATCGCCAAGGAACGCCCCGATGCCCTGCTGCCCACGCTCGGCGGCCAAACCGCCCTCAACCTTTCCCTGCGCCTCGCCCGCGAAGGCATTCTCGAAAAATACAATGTCGAGCTGATCGGTGCCAAGGAAGAGGCCATTGAGCGCGGCGAGGACCGCGAAAAATTCCGCCAGATCATGATCGACATCGGCCTCGACATCCCGAAGTCCAAGGTGATCAACTCGCTGGAAGAGGCCCGCGAAGCCATCCCCGAACTCGGCGGCGAATTCCCCATCATCATCCGCCCCAGCTACACCCTCGGCGGCACCGGCGGCGGCATCGCCTACAATCGCGAAGAATACGAGAGCATGGTCACCTTCGGCCTCGATTGCTCGCCCGTCCACGAGGTGCTGGTCGAGGAATGCCTCCTCGGCTGGAAGGAATTTGAAATGGAGGTGATGCGCGACCACAAGGACCAGTGCGTCATCATCTGCTCCATCGAAAACTTCGACCCGATGGGCGTCCACACCGGCGACTCCATCACCATCGCCCCCGCGCTCACGCTGACCGACAAGGAATACCAGTTGATGCGCGACGCCTCCTTCGCCATCATCCGCGCCATCGGCGTCGAAACCGGCGGCTCCAACATCCAGTTTTCCGTCAACCCCAAGAACGGCCGGATGATCGTCATCGAGATGAACCCCCGCGTCTCCCGTTCCTCCGCCCTCGCCTCCAAGGCCACCGGCTTCCCCATCGCCAAAATCGCCGCCAAGCTCGCCGTCGGCTACGCCCTCGACGAAATCCAAAACGACATCACCCGCAGCACCCCCGCCAGTTTCGAGCCGACCATCGACTACATCGTCACCAAAGTCCCCCGCTTCGCCTTCGAGAAGTTTGTTGGCACCGACCGCACCCTCACCTCCTCGATGAAGTCCGTCGGCGAAGTAATGTCCATTGGCCGCACCTTCAAGGAAAGCTTCCAAAAAGCCCTCCGATCCCTCGAAATCGGCGCTTGGGGCTTCGGCGCCGGAGGAAAATTCGGCGACACCGAACTGCCTGATCGCGAACAAATTTCCGCCGCGCTCACCACTCCCACCGCCGAGCGAGTCTTCTCCATCCGCTACGCCCTGCTCGCCGGTTTCTCCATCGACGAGATATTCCAGCTTTCCAAAATCGACCCGTGGTTCCTCCAACAGCTCAAAGGCATCGTTGATATCGAACTGCAACTGCGCGACGCCGGTTTCGCCGGGCTAACACCCGAGCTGCTCAAAACCGCCAAGGAGGCCGGCTTCTCTGACCGCCAAATCGCCCACCTCACCCTCGCCACGCCGAAGCAAATCAACGAAAAACGCCACGCTGCAGGCATCCACACCGTTTTCCGCTTGGTCGACACCTGCGCCGCCGAGTTTGAGGCCCACACGCCCTATTACTACTCCAGCTACGGCGACGAAAACGAGGTCAAGCAATCCGACAAAAAGAAGATCATGATCCTCGGCGGCGGCCCCAACCGCATCGGCCAGGGCATCGAGTTCGACTACTGCTGCGTCCACGCTTCCTTCGCCCTGCGCGACATCGGCTACGAGACCGTGATGGTCAACTCCAACCCCGAAACCGTCTCCACTGACTACGACACCTCCGACCGGCTTTACTTCGAGCCGCTCACGCTGGAGGATGTCCTCGAAATCTACCATCAGGAAAAATGTTCCGGGGCCATCGTCCAATTCGGCGGACAAACCCCGCTCAATCTCGCCACCGACCTCGAAGCCAACGGCGTCAACATCATCGGCACCTCCCCGGCTAGCATCGAACTCGCCGAGGACCGCCAGCTCTTCAAGGACATCCTCGACGAACTCCACATCAAACAGCCGGACAACAAGACCGCCCTTTCCCCCGAGCAAGCCTACACCATGGCGGCGGAAATCGGCTTCCCGATTTTGCTCCGCCCGTCCTTCGTCCTCGGCGGCCGCGGCATGTTCATCGTCTATGACATGGACGAAATGAAGGCCGTCATCCGCGAGGCTTTCGACGCCGCACCCGGCAAACCGGTCCTGCTCGACAAATTCCTTGAGGACGCAATCGAACTAGACGTTGACGCCATCAGCGACGGCGAAACCACCGTCATCGGCGGCATGCTCGAACACATCGAATACGCAGGCGTCCACTCCGGCGACGCCGCCATGGTGCTGCCGCCCCACACACTCTCGGAGGAAATCATCGCCGAGGTCCGCCGCATCACCCACGCGCTGGCCAAAAAGCTCAATGTAATCGGGCTGATGAACATCCAGTTCGCCATCAAAGACGGCTTGGTGTACATGCTCGAAGTCAACCCGCGCGCCTCCCGCACCGTGCCCTTTGTCTCCAAAGCCATCGGGGTGCCGCTCGCCAAACTGGCCGCCCGCTGCATGGTCGGCGAAAAACTCAAAGACCTTGGCTTCACCGAGGAAATCACCGCGCCCTACTACGCGGTCAAGGAATCCGTTTTCCCCTTCAACCGCTTCCGCGGCGCCCCGGTCGCCCTTTCCCCCGAAATGCGCTCCACCGGCGAGGTCATGGGAATCGATCCCGACTTCGGCATCGCCTACGCCAAGTCCCAGATGGCCGCCCAACCCGCACTGCCTTCCCACGGCAACGTCTTCTTTTCCGTCAAAGACCGCGACAAGCCCACCGCCATCAAAATTGCCAAGGACCTCACCAAACTGGGCTTCAACATTTACTCCACCAGCGGCACTGCCAAAGCACTCTCCGAGGCGGGCGTCCCAGTGCACACCCTCCACAAAATCAGCGACGGCGGACGCCCCAACGTGCTCGATATGCTGAAAAACGGCCAGATGCAGGTGATCATCAACACGCCGCGCGGCATGATGCCCCGGCGAGACGAAAACCTGATGCGCTCCGAGGCCGTCCTCCGTCAGGTCTGCATGATCTCCACCATCACCGGCGCCCAAGCCGCCGTCCGCGGCATTCAAGCGCTCAAAGGAAAATCCATCACCGTCACCTCGCTCCAGGAATACAAAAAACTGCTCGAAGAAAGCCTCTCCGCCTGACTTCGCTCCGGCAATTTTCCCCTTCCAACAGCGCGGCTCCGGTCGCGCTGTTTTGTTTCCCCTTCCGTTTCGTGTGACAGCCGGGAGAAATTTTCCTCCGCCGCCATCCTCAGAGAAAATCACCGTTGACCCCTCCTCCGCCGCCGCTCCATATCAACGCCATGCGTTTTCTTCGCTTCACTCCCATTTATCAAGAACGCGTCTGGGGCGGCCAAGGCTTCTCCACCTATCTCGGGCGGACCATTCCCGCCGCGCCCATCGGCGAAAGCTGGGAGGTTTGCGACCGTCCCGAGGCCCCTTCCGTCGTCGCCGACGGCCCCGAAAAAGGCAAATCCCTCCGCGAGTTGATTGCCCAAAAAACCGCCTGGGTCATGGGCCCCAAATGGAATCCGGCCCGCCCGTTTCCCATCCTGGTCAAATGGCTCGACGCCGTTCAGCGCCTCAGCCTCCAGGTCCACCCGCCCGCAGCCATCGCCCCCCAACTCGGCGGCGAACCCAAAACCGAGGCTTGGTACGTTGCCCACGCCGAGCCGCACGCCGCCCTCATTTCCGGCCTGAAAAAAGGCGTCACCCGCGAGCAGTTTGAAAAATCCCTCGCCGACAATTCCGCCGAACAACTCGTCCACCGCTTTTCCGTCCGCGACGGCGACTCCACTTTCACACCAAGCGGACGCATTCACGCGATCGACGCAGGTTGCCTGATCCTCGAAATCCAGCAGAACTCCGACACCACCTACCGCGTTTACGACTGGGGTCGCCCGCGCCAGCTCCACATCGCCGAGTCCATGCAGTGCATCGACTTCAACGACTACGAGCCGTCCTTCATTTCCCATTCCCAAGGCACCGTCACTGTCGCCGATTGCGCCGAGTTCCGCATCCGCGCCTTCCTGCTCCAGCCCGGAGAAAAACTCCCCGCCCTCCCGGAGGGCGAACCCGCGCTCCTCGGCATGGTCGAGGGCAAACTGGTCGAGGCCGACGGCAGCGCCATCCAAAAGGGCGACAATGTCCTCCTCCCCGCGGGTGAGAAATTTTCCTTCACCGCCCAAACCCCCGTGCGCGTGCTGGTGACCGATCATTTTGCGGGATAAAAGCCTTCGGAAACCAATCGAGCGAAGTAAATTATTCGCAGTTCAGCACTTGCGAACTGGCACATCTTGTGCAGCCTTGACACCGTCATGACAGGAACTTCCACCGCCAAATCCGCCTATCTCCTCGACATGGACGGCGTCATCTACCGGGAAAACAATCTCATTCCCGGCGCCCGCGAGTTGATCGAGCAATTTCAGGAGCGTGACATCCCGTTCCTCTTCCTCACCAACAACTCGATGCCCACACAGGAAGACTTGGTGGTAAAACTCGCCCACCTCGGCATCTCCGGTCTCAACCCGCAGCACTTCTACACTTCGGCACTCAACACCGCCGATTTCCTCCGCACCGTCCAGCCTTCCGCCACCGCCTTCGTCGTCGGCGAGGGAGGAATTATCTCCGCGCTGCGCGATGCCAGCATCCCGCACGACAACATGCACCCGACCTACGTGATTGTCGGCGAGGGCACGCCTACGGTGGAAAAACTCAACCGCGCCCACGAGCTGCTCGAACAGGGCGCGCGCTTCGTCGTCACCAACCCCGACAACTGGTGCCCCGTCGGCCCCGACAAAACCCGGCCCGGTGCCGGTGCCCTCGCCGCCTACCTGGAGGCCAGCACCGGCGTGCGCGCCTACTTCCTCGGCAAGCCCAATCCTTTCATGTATGCCTGCGCCTGCCAGCGCATCCTCGCCAACCGGCCCGACCTGCACCGCGCCGACGTTTTCATGGTCGGCGACACCATGGAGACCGATATTCGCGGCGCAGTCGAATACGGTCTGCGCGCCCTGCTGGTGCTCACCGGCTCCACTCGCTACGAGGATCTGGCCAACTACGTTTACCAGCCAACCGCCGTCATTCCCGATGTGCTGGCGCTCCATGAGCACCTCCGCACCGGCAAACCGCTGGAGGATTTCGCCATTGGCGCGGAGCAAACCGGCAAGGGGCGCGGCAACCGCTCCTCCGAGGACCGCCACCAGAAAAACGCTCCGGCACTTAGCTACCGTCCGCGTCCGGCCATGACCAAATAATCCACAAAGGAAATTTTCTTCGCGCCGCAAAAAAGGCGTTCCCTTTGCGGAACGCCTTTTGCTTTGCCTCCGCCGGGCGGAGGAAAATTTCCCGAAGGAAAAATCACCCTTGCCGCGTCGGCACCGGCTGCACCTGCCAGATGTCCCGGGCGTATTCGTGGATCGTCCGGTCGGAGGAAAACTTCCCGACGCGGGCAGTGTTGAGGATCGCCTTGCGCGCCCACTCCCGTTTGTCGCGGTACAACTGCGCCACCTTTTCCTGTGTGTCCACATAGGCGCGGTAGTCGGCCATCACCAAGAACGGATCGCCGTAGTCGAGGATGCTCCGCACGATCGACGCCAGCGCGGTCGGCGCCTCCGGCGTAAAAAAGCCCGAAGAGAGCCAGTCCACCACCGCGCGCAATTCCTCGTCGGAATTGTAGTAGGTCCACGGGCTGTAGCCCTTTTCCCACAGCGCCCGCACGTCCTCCACGGTGTTGCCGAAGATAAAGATGTTCTCGTCACCCACCTCCTCCTTGATCTCCACGTTTGCGCCGTCCAGCGTGCCGATGGTCAGCGCGCCGTTCAACGCCAGCTTCATGTTGCCGGTGCCGCTGGCCTCCTTGCCCGCGGTGGAAATTTGCTCCGACAAATCCGCCGCCGGGATAATCCGCTCCGCCAGCGTCACCCGGTAATCGGGGAGGAACACCACTTTCAATTTCCCGTTGATCCGCTCGTCGTTGTTGATGCGCTCGCCGACCACGTTGATCGCATAGATAATGTCCTTCGCCAGATCATAGCCGGGCGCGGCCTTGGCCCCGAAAATGAATACCCGCGGCACCACGTCCAGCGTCGGATTATTCAACAGCCGGCGGTAAAGCGTCAGGATGTGCAGCAGGTTCAAATGCTGGCGCTTGTACTCGTGCAACCGCTTGATTTGCACGTCGAACAAAGCGTCGGGGCTGACTTCCACCTGGCACAGATCCTTGATGATCGCGGCCAGTTCCACCTTGTTGGCGCGCTTCACCGCCATGAATGCCTCTTGGAACTTCGCGTCGTCCGCCCATTTTTCCAGCTGGCGCAACTGATCGAGATCGCGCGTCCAGCCATCGCCAATTTTTCCGTCGATCAACGCCGACAATCGCGGATTGCAACCGCGCAGCCAGCGGCGGGGAGTGATGCCGTTGGTCTTGTTCTGGATTTTCCTGGGCCACAATTCGTCAAAATCCGCAAACAGCGATTCCTTCAACAGCTGGGTGTGCAGCGCCGCCACACCGTTGACCGCGAAACTTGCCACCACGGCCAAGTGCGCCATCCGCACCATTTTCACACTGCCTTCCTCGATGATCGAAAGCGCCTGCTTTTTGGCGCCGTCGCCCGGCCAGCGCGCCTCCACCTCGTCCAAGAACCGGCGGTTGATTTCGTAAATGATCTGCAGGTGGCGCGGCAGCACCTTTTCAAACAGCGGCACACTCCACTTTTCCAAAGCCTCGGGCAGCAGGGTGTGGTTCGTGTAGGCAAAAACCTTCGTCACCACTCCCCAGGAATCCTCCCAACCCAGCATTTCCACGTCGAGCAACAGCCGCATCAATTCCGCCACCGCAATCGCCGGATGCGTGTCGTTGAGCTGGATCGCCACCTTCTCATGGAAAGCCGACCACCCCTGATTGCTCCGCTTGTACCGGCGGATCAAGTCCTGCAAGGAACAGGAAGCAAAGAAAATTTGCTGCACCAAGCGCAGTTCCTTCCCGACCGCAGTCTTGTCATTCGGGTAAAGCACCTTGGAAATCGTTTCGCTGATCGCCTTCTGCTGCACGGCCTCCACATAGCTGCCTTCGTTGAAGACTTTCAGGTCAAATTCATTCGAAGCTTTCGACTCCCACAGGCGGAGAAAATTCACCGTCTGCGTGCCGTAGCCGATGATCGGGATGTCGCAGGGAATGCCCACCAGCGTCTGGCAGCCAACCCAGTGCGGGCGGAAATTGCCGTTCTTATCAAACCGGTTTTCTACCTTGCCGTAAAGGGACACCGTCACGCTGTTCTCCGGACGCCGCACCGGCCAGGGATTGCCGCCGTGCAACCAGGTGTCCGCGTTCTCAATCTGCCGCCCGTTCTCGAACGACTGCCGAAACAGCCCGAACTCGTACATGATGCCGTAACCGACCGCCGGGTAATCCAGAGTCGCCAGCGAGTCCAGAAAACACGCCGCCAGCCGCCCCAACCCGCCGTTACCCAGCCCCATGTCCGGCTCCACCGCCAACAGTTCCGGCCCATCAATCCCCAGTTCTTGCAACGCGGCTTCCGCGTTCCGCAAAATCCCCAAATTGCTCAGATTGTTATGCAGCAGCCGCCCCATCAGGTATTCCAACGACAAGTAGTAAACGCGCCGGGTGTTCGACTCCACATACGCCGCCTGCGTGTCAATGAAGCGCTCCAGCGTCCGGTCCTGCACCGCCAGACAAACCGCGATCCACCAGTCGTGCGGCTGCGCCGTCACCGTGTCGCGCGCCAGCGAGCACTTCAAATGATGCAAAATACTTTTCTTCAGCGAACAAACATCGTTGCCCAGCACTTCGACACAATCATTTGCGCCCGCGGAAGTTTTTTTGGGGGAAAGGTCCTTTTTTTTCATGGGATGATTTCTCATTTGGATAAAACCGCCAGTTACAACCGATATGCCTACGCGATAAATCTTTCTTCCGCAATGGCAACTTGTCCTTCGCATGAAAAACGTGCGTGACATCGGCATGGCAAATTTCCTCCAAGCACGTCGCCGGCCAATTTTGCCGAAAAAGTTTTTTGATTTCGCCCCAACTCCCTGTTTCCTTCCGCTCTCGCACACCACATGGCCTACCTCAACGAAAACTACTTGAAACTGAAAACCGGATACCTCTTCCCGAAAATTTCCC
>CALNBE010000238.1 GCA_937874455.1 uncultured Opitutia bacterium
CGGAGTCGGCTGGTCGGTGGTGGCGGCGTAGTGGACGCGCAGAGTGTTGTCGGGGAGCAAAGTGTAGGTGACGGTGACAGCGAGATTGCCGGGGAAGCCCTCCTCGCCGTCCTTGCTCAGGTAGGTGAGCGCGAGGGCGGGGTTTTCGCCGTGGAGGATGCGGGCCTGCCAGAGTTTTTTATCAAAGCCCACCTGGCCTCCGTGCAGGGTGCAGGGAATGTCGGCGGGTGTGTTGTTGGTCGGCAGGGTGTAGGTTTTTCCTTCGAGGGAAAATTTGCCGTGGGCGATGCGGTTGGCGACGCGCCCGACTACCGCGCCAAAGTAGGTGGCGGTGTCTTGCTGGTATTCGGCGAGCGTGTTGTAGCCCAGGGCGACATCGGCGAGGTTGCCGTTTTTGTCGGGCACTTCGACGGCCACGATGAGCGCGCTGAAGTTGGAAATTTTCACCCGCATCCCGCGGGCGTTTTCCAGGGTGTAGAGGGACACCGGAACGTCGTCGGCGAGCTGCCCCCATTTTTCCTCCGCGACGGAAGGCTCCTTGGCCGCGGGGGTGGAAGAGCAGGAGGAGAAAGTGAGCGCGCAAAGGAAAATTGCGCCGAGGAGCAGGGGTAGCTTTTTCATGGGATGAAGAACAAGGAGAAAATTCTGTTTTGGAAGGTTTTTAATAACAGTAGATTATGTTTTAATAAAATGGCGTTAAGGGCATTAAGGAAAAGATGGGTAGTAAACTCCGCCAAGTCCTTTTTGCGGGAATCTTTGGAAGAAAAAAGACGCCGTTGAGCAACGGCGTCTTTTTTTAAATGGCTGAACAGAGAGGAGGTTTAGTAACCGCCGTCATCGTAGCCGCCACGGTCGCCGCCACGGAAACCGCCGCGATCGCCGCCACGGAAACCGCCACGGTCGCCACCACGGTCACCGCCGAAGGAACGACGGGGCCGGTCGCCACCGCGGAAACCACCGCGATCACCGCCACGGTCACCACCGAAGGAACGGCGGGGAGGACGGTCACCCGGGGCGCGTTCTTCACGCGGACGGGCAATGTTGACTTTGAGCGGACGGCCCATGAAATCCTGGCCTTCCGTTTGGTTTGCTGCGTTTTGGGCTTCCTCGCCAGTTGCCATGGTGACAAAGGCGAAACCGCGAGCGCGATTGGTGAAACGATCGCGCATGACCTCAACTTGCTGCACAGTGCCGAATTGGCCGAAAAACTGCTGCAGGTCTTCTTCCGTGGCACCCCAGGCGAGGTTACCGACGAATAACTTATTATCCATTACTCTTACTCTCTGTTGAATTTCACCGGCCTGTTTCCGACCATCGGATTTCAGACTGCCTTTGGCCAACGCCAACCGACAAACCACCGTGCCTGTGAAAGGCTTTATGCAAGCCGCCGCCTACAAGGGATTTTCCTTTTTCGCCTGCAATCCTAAAAAAGCGGTCTGGAAAACTTTTTTTTGCGGAGGGGAAAACGTGTTTTAGGTGCCCGGAGTGGTGAGTTTCAGGCCGATGACGCCGGAGAGGATCAGTACCAAGCAAATGATCCGGCCGGCGGTGACCGGGTCGCCAAGGAGGAAAATGCCCACCAGTACCGCGCCCAGTGCACCGATCCCAGTCCAGACCGCGTAGGCGGTGCCAACGGGCAGCGTGCGCATGGCGATACTGAGGAGAAAGACACTGACGGCCATCGCGGCCAGGGTGCCGACAGTGGGCCAGAGACGGGAAAACCCGTTGGTGTATTTTAAGCCGACTGCCCAGATGATTTCGAAGAGACCGGCGATAACCAAGATGAACCAAGCCATAAAGAAAAAGGGTTCCAAATGTCCAAGCAGGGTCGTCCCCGCAAAAGAAGAGTGAGGCGCGCGCGGTCGTCCGCCGGCCGGCCACCGCGTGACCGAAGGGGAGGGAAGTTTCCCCGTCGTGGAAGTCAAAGCCGAAGTGCCGCCTTGGGGATTGCCATTTTGTTTTCGGGGGCGACATTGGGGCGCATGCATTCCCGGTCCGCGCATTCCTGCTGCAATGATTCTGTTGACCCGGATCAGGCGTACGCCCGGGCGCTGGAGCAGTTGCGGGCGCACGGGCTGCGGATCACCGCGCCGCGCAAGGCGATGCTCCGGGTGCTGGCGAAGGAGCGGCGGCCGCTTTCGGTGGAGGAATTGCACCGGGAGGTGGGCAATCGCACCGCGGACTTGGTGACGATTTACCGGAGCATCGAGGCTTTTGAAAAGGCCGGGGTGGCGCAACGCCATGTCTGGGACTCGGGGAAAAGCTGCTACGAGTTGCTGGTGCGCGCGCACCACCACCATCATGTGATCTGTCGCGAATGCGGTCAGGTCGATGTGCTGCCCGGTTGCGAGGCCGAGCGTTTTGAGCAATCCGCCCGCAATCTGGGCTACACTGCGCTGACCCATGTGCTGGAAGTGTATGGCGTCTGCAAAACCTGCGCGAAAAAATGATTCACACCGCCTTTATTCTCGGCGCCGGGCTGGGGACGCGGTTGCGTCCGCTGACGGAAAAATGCCCCAAACCGCTGCTGCCGATCGGCGGGCAGCCGATCATTTGCCATGCGATGGACCGCCTGCTGGCGGCGGGAATCGAGCGCTTCATCATCAACACCCACCACTGCGCGTCGGTTTACGACGAGATTTTCCCCGACCACCGCTACCGGGGGCACGAGGTGGTGCTGGTGCACGAGCCGGTGCTGCTCGACACCGGCGGCGGCTTGAAAAACATCGAGCCGTTTCTTGGCGAGGCGGAGAAATCGCTGCTGGTTTATAATGGCGACATCTTTGCCGAGCCGGATTTGCGCGGGCTGATGGAAAATCACGCGGCCCATCCCGAGGCGGAGGCGACGCTGCTGCTGCGCTCCGGCGGGCATCCCCTCAACGTGCGCTGCAACCGCCACGGGGTGATCACTGACATGCGCGGACGTCTGGAGGCGCGGGACGGCACGGCGTGCCTGTTTGCGGGGATTTACTGTGCGCGGAGGAAATTTTTCGCTGCCATGGAAAAAAACAAAATCGAATCGGTGGTCGAGGTGATGCTCCGCCGGATCGTCGCGGAGCCGGGCAGCGTGCGCGGCTGGATCGACAACTCCGGGCACTGGCACGACCTTGGCACGGTGGTGGAATACGAAAGGGTGAACTTCCAGCACACTGCGCTGGAGGGCGACGGCTTTCGACATGGATGAGCGGGCCGGTTTCCCTCCGACTTTTTCCTTTGCGGGGTGCGACCGGCGGTTTCAGGCCGCGCCCACCTTGCTGTCGAGCAGGGTGCCGCGGGTGACGCCGAGCTGGTTGTGGAGCTTGAGTTCGCGCCAAAGCTGGTCGCCGGAAATTTCCCCGCGCAGCAGGGCTGCGTAGCGGTCGAGAGTGATCTGGATCACATCGGGGGACTCATCGACAAATTCGATGCGGAAATGGCGCACGCCACAGGCGAGCAGGTGCCCGGCGAATTCCGCCCCGGTCTGGGCGCGGGAGTTGAAAACGGTGTTGCGGCAACCCGCGTCGGCGCGGAGCAAATGGTCGGCCCCGACCCGGTCGCGCAGGCGGACGATGTGTTTTTCGCAGGGACGGCCGCAGTCGCGGAAATCCTTCCCGGAGGAAAGGAAGGAGCAGAAGACGCAGTGCTCCATGTGAAACATCGGCATGTGCTGGTGCAGCGTGACCTCGAACCAGACCGCCGGGGCGGCGTCGAGCAGGGCGGCAAGCTGGGTGGCGTTGAGATCGTAGGACGCGGTGAGACGTTCGAGCTGGAAGCGTTGGATGAAAAATTCCGCCGCGAGCGGGTTGGCGATGTTGAGGGAGAAATCGCCCCGGCGGCGGCAGTCGGCGAAGAAGCGCAGGTGCTCGTGGTTGCGAACCAAATAGCCGTCGGCCTCGCAGGAGCGGACTTGTTTGAGCAGCCAGTCCTCTCCCTGCTTGAAAACGCGCGGCGGCATCACCCAGATTTCCGTCTGCCGGTGGTGGGTGGCGTTGAAGGCGCGGACTGTGGCGACTGCGTCGCGGTATTTTTTCAAGTCCTCGAACTCGCAGTAAATTGTCCGGGCGCCCCAGCGCAGGGCGGCGTCGAGCTGCTCGGGCAGGCGGATCACCGGAATCAGCTCCGGCGCGGGGGAACCGGGCGCGGAGGAAATTTTCGGGAGAGAAAATTTTTCCTCCGCCAGCGCCCAACGGCGCGGTTGGGCGCGCAGGGCGTCCAGCCGGTCCACCAGATCGCGGCGAAGCTGGTTGAGTTCGCTGAGCGGCAGCATGGCGTTGGCGGGAATCGCGGAGGAAATTTCGCCAAGGCAAAACGGCGTGCCGCCGAGCCGCCCCAGTTGGGCGGCGAGCATTTCCTCCGAGAGCGGACGTTTTTCCGCCGGGGCGAGGGGCAGGGCGGTTTCGCCGCGCACCACGTGTCCCTGGCCGTCGTCGAACGTCACCTGCAAAGGCGCGCCGATGACGCCGGAAACGTGGATGGAAATGGGCCGTTGAAAGCGCGGCTGGTCGCCGGAGAAAGTCTGGCGCAGTCGCTTGGTCAGCTCCGGGTCGGAAGTTTTCCAGAGCAATTGTCCGGGGCGGATGCGCCGCCAGTCGAGTGCCTCGCGGGCGAAACGCACCCAGGCGGAGCCGTCGCGCCGGGCCTCGACGCCGTAAACAAAACCGCCCTCCTCGCCCTCCTCGGGTCGTCCGGCATCGAAAACCACCCCGTCGCCCGGCTTGAGCGGCGCGGCAAGGTGGAGCAGCACGCGGCCCTCCTGCACCTGGAGAATTTCTCCGAGAAAAACGCCGCGTTTTTTGCCGAAGCGCGCGTGGACGAGGCGCCGGTTGTCGATGCCCTGCAGCCAGCCCGTGTCGAGACCGCGGGAGAAACTCATTTCCAGTTCGTAGGCGGAGTCGTCGCGAATTTCCTTTGTCAGCTTTTCGACCGCAGGCGCGGAGGAAGTTTGCATCTCGGCGAAAACCCGGTCCACCGCCTGCCGGTACACGCGGGTGATGGCGGCGACATATTCCGGGGATTTGAGGCGGCCCTCGATTTTCAGCGAAGCCACGCCCGCCTGAATCAGTTCGGGGATGACCGCGACGCCCGACAAATCTTGCGGACTGAGCAGGTATTTTTTGTCGCCGAGAGGAAACGGTTTTCCGTCCACGACCAGCTCGTAGGGCAGGCGGCAGGCCTGGGCGCATTCGCCGCGGTTGGCGGAGCGGCCGCCGAGGGATTCGCTGGTCAGGCACTGGCCGGAGTAGGCGACGCAGAGCGCGCCGTGGACGAAGGTTTCGAGCGGCAGGGTTTTTTCCTCCGCGGCCAGTTCGTTTTGCAGGGCGGAAATTTCCTTGAGGGAACATTCGCGCCCCAGCACCGCGAGGGACGCGCCCAGCTCGCGGGCGAAATCGATCCCGGCGGCGCTGGTGATGGTCATTTGCGTCGAGCCGTGGATGGGAAAATCGGGGGAAAGCTGGCGGATGAGGCGGCAGATGCCGACATCCTGCACGATCGCGGCATCGACCCCGGCGGCGATGATGGCGCGGAGGGCGGCGGCAGCCTCGGCGAGTTCGTTGGCGAAAATCAGGGTGTTGAAAGTCACGTAGCCCCGCACGCCCCGCCGGTGGAGGAAGGCCATCAGCTCGGGCAGGTCGGCCTCGGTAAAATTGTCGGCGCGCACCCGGGCGTTGAAGCGGCCCACCCCGAAGTAAATCGCGTCGGCGCCGTTTTCGACCGCGGCGCGGGCGCATTGCCAGTTGCCGGCGGGCGCGAGGATTTCGGGCTTCTGGAGGGGAAGTCCGGCGGCATTTTTTTGTGCGGGAACCGAGGGAGGCATGAGGGAAAAGCGCGCGGGGCGTGGGCAAAACGCGAAAGAAAAGGACTTTTGGCGGAATTTGGCGAGGAAGATAGCGGGGCGGAGGAAATCCGGCAAATCGTCACGGTGGCCGTTATTTCCGCTTTTCAACCAGGGGAAAGGTCTTAGCTTCTCCGCCCCATGGTGGACTCCCTCTTCTATTTCTTTGCTGCGATGATGCTCGCGGCGGCCCTGTTTGTGGTCGTCAGTCGCAATCCTGTGAACAGCGCAATGGGCATGATTCTGGCGCTGGTCGGCGTGGGGGCGAATTTTTTCCTGCTGGACGCGCCGTTTCTCGGCGTGCTGCAGATTCTGGTTTATGCCGGGGCGGTGATGGTGCTGTTTCTTTTCATCATCATGCTGTTGGACGTGGATCAGGCGGCGAAAATCCCGGTGCCGTGGACCACGGTGCTTTTCGGACTGGTGTTGCTGGCGGTGTTTTCTGGCGCGGTTTGGTGGCTGGTGAACGGCGCGGACGCGCTGCCGACGCCGGAAAATGTGTCGGCGACTCCGGCGGCGCTGCCCGGAGCGGAAAATCCGGGGGCGTTTACCTCCGGCGCAAAATCCTTCGGCTACAGTCTTTTTACCAAATACATGTTGCCGGTGCAAATCGCCGGTTTTCTGCTGCTGATCGCGATGATCGGGGTGGTGACACTGAGCAAAAAGCAAAAACAAGCCTGAGCGCGGAGGAAAATCCCAAACTTTTTCGACAATGGAAATCGGTTTACATCACTTTGTGACGCTGGCGTCGCTGCTGTTTGTCATTGGACTGGTCGGCGTGCTGGTGCGGCGGAACACACTGGTTATTTACATGTGCCTGGAAATGATGCTGAGCGCGGCGACTTTGGCGCTGGTGGCCTTTTCCCGGTATAACAACACGATGGACGGCGCGATCTTCGTGTTCTTCATCATCACGGTGGCCGCGGCGGAAGTGGCGGTCGGCCTAGCCCTGATCGTGGCGCTGTTCCGGCGGCGCGAGACGGTGATGGTGGACGAGCTGAAGGAGCTGAAGCACTAGGGGAAAATTTCCTCCGCGACCGTTTTCCACGACCATTTTTGATTCTTTCCCATGACCTGTTCCCCTGAAAATTTGTTGTTTGCGCTGCTGGCGATCCCGCTGGCGTCTGCGGTGATCTCGGGATTGTTTTTCCGCCGCAGCCGCTGGGGCGCGCCGATCGTCTCCTGCACGGCGGCACTGGCCATCCTGGTGGCGGCGGTGAAACTCCTCTTCAGCCTGGCGCCGGGGGAAACGCTGCACTTTTCCCACAATTGGCTCACGCTCGGCTCGTTCAATTTGAACATCGGTTTCCTGCTCGACCAGAACGCGGCGACGATGCTTTTCGTGGTCAGCTTTGTGGCCTTTTGGATTCACATTTTCAGCGTCGGCTACATGGACGATGACGCGGCGCGCGGGCGGTTTTTCACCGGGCTTTCGATCTTCATGTTTTCGATTCTCGGCATCGTGGTAGCCGACAATCTCTACATGACCTTTATTTTCTGGGAGCTGGTCGGCTTCAGCTCCTACATGCTGATTGCGCATTATTTCGACAAGGACTATGCGGCGATGGCCTCGAAAAAGGCGTTCATTACGAATCGCGTCGGCGACCTTGGTTTCCTCGTCGGTATCATCCTCTGCCAAGTTACCTATGGCACGGTCAGTCTGGCCGAGTTGGGCGCGGCGGGCGTGGAGAAAAGCACTCTGATCGGCCTGCTGCTGATGTGCGGTTTCCTCGGCAAGTCGGCGCAATTTCCTTTGCACGTCTGGCTCACGGACGCAATGGCGGGCCCGACTCCGGTGTCGGCGCTCATTCACGCCGCGACCATGGTGGCCGCGGGCGTGTTCTTCATGGTGCGGATTTTCTTCCTGCTGACGGAGCCGGTGCTGACGGTGATGTTGTGGGGATGCGCGGGCATGGCGGCGCTGGCCGGCCTGTGCGCGCTGGGGCAGACGGACATCAAAAAGAGCCTGGCGTATTCGCCCCTGTCGCACCTCGGTTTCATGGGTGCGGCCATCGGCTTGGGCGCGCCGGAAATCGCCCTGTTGCACATGGGCATGCACGCCTTTTTCAAGGCCACGCTTTTCCTTTGCTCCGGCTCGGTGATCCATGCCTGCCATCATGAACAGGACATGACGAAGATGGGCGGCCTGTGGAAAAAAATGCCGGTGACTTTTGTCGCCTTTCTGGTGGCCTCGCTGTCGATTTGCGCGTTTCCGTGGATGGCCGGCTGGTATTCGAAGGACATGATTTTGTCGAAGGCGCTGCTGGTCGGCAATTATCCCGCGCTGGCCTTGCT
The DNA here is from genome assembly GCA_937874455.1 of uncultured Opitutia bacterium. Taxonomy (GTDB): domain Bacteria; phylum Verrucomicrobiota; class Verrucomicrobiia; order Opitutales; family UBA953; genus CALNBE01. Next base: position 8,108 of record CALNBE010000238.1, read on the forward strand.
GCTGCTGGCGGCGCTGGGTTCGGCGCTCTACATGGGCCGGATGCTGCAACTGGTTTTCTTGGGCAAAGCGAACAGCGAGCACGCGGCGCACGCGCATGAAAGCAGCGCGTGGATGACGCTTCCCCTGGTGGTGCTCGGCGTGGTTTACTCGCTCGGCGCGGGATGGAGTTTGCTGGGCGACAAGGTGGCGTGGCTCGGAGGAAAAATGACCGGACTGCTGCCCTCGGCCTCGATTCTTTCCTTCGCGGAGGAATATCACCATCTGCATGAACAACTCGCGGAAGCGGGGCAGGTGACGCTGATGCTGGCCGTCGGCGTGGCGATCCTGGTGATCGGCTTGGGTGGTGCGATCTGGTTTTACCGGCAAACGCCCGGCGCGGATGCGCTGCAAAGGAAATTTCCCAAGGCCTATTTCGTACTCGAATACCGCTGGATGGACACGCTTTACAACGCCTACATCGCAAAAGTGCAGCAGCCCGTGGCGAATCTGCTCGGCCTGCTGGACAAAGTGCTGATCAACGGCATTGCGGTGCGCGGTTTCGGGGCCGGTTTTCCGGCGCTCCTCGGCCTGTTGAGCCGTCGCTTGCTGCACACCGGCAATTTGCACCACTACGTGTTCTGGTTTGCCCTCGGCGCGCTGCTTTACGGCGCGGTGCTGCTGGTGGACTGGGCGAATCTTTTTTGCTGCGCACAATGAAACGGTGCTGAGGCAAGCGAACCAACTTTTTCCCAGAGGAAATTCTCATGAATTGTTCTGAACTTTATCTGCCGCTGGCCCTTGGGGTGCCGTTTGTGGCGAGCCTGCTGTTGCTGGTGCTCGGACGGCGGTTGCCGGCGGCCCTGCAAACCCTGACCGCGGGCGCGGGCTTTCTGGTTCCCGCCGCGCTGGCGGTGGCTGCCTGGGCGCAATTTTCCTGCGCGATGGACCCGGAAACCGGCTACGCCTATCTGGTGAATCTGCCGCTGGGCCTGCAGGCGATGACCGGTGAGGCGGAAAACAAGCCGGTTTATCTCGGCTTGCTGTTGTTCATGGTGAGCGGACTGCTCGGGGTTTTTGCCTCGGTGGACATTTTCTTCTTCTACTTTTTCCACGAGTTCGCGCTCATTCCCACCTTCATTCTGATGCTGTATTGGGGCGGGCTGGGAAGAAAGGTGGCGGCGATCCAGATGGCGGTTTACCTGACGCTCGGGGCGATGGTTTCCCTGGCGGGGATTGTCTTGCTGGTGTTGTGGAGCGGGGCGGGAAGTTTCAATTTGCTGAAGCTGAAGGCCGAGCTGCTGGCGATGCCGATGGAAGCGGGCGCGCAGACGGTGGTTTTCGGGCTGCTGCTACTGGGCTTTGGGGTTTTGGTGTCGCTTTTTCCCTTCCACTCCTGGGCGCCGGACGCCTACACCGAGGCGCCGACACCGGTCTCGATGTTGCACGCCGGGGTGCTGAAGAAGTTTGGCCTTTACGGTTTGATTCAACTCGGGGCGCTGCTGCTGCCCGCGGGGCTGGCGCACTGGGCACCGGTGCTGTTCTGGCTGGCACTGGGCAACATCCTGCTCATCGGTTTTGTGACCATGAGCCAGCGTCACCTGAAGTCCATGCTCAGCTATAGCTCGGTGATGCACATGGGCCCGTGTTTTCTCGGCATTTTTGCCTTTGCTTTGAGCGGCGGAGACACGGCGGGACTGGGCGCGGCGGTGATGATGATGTTCGCGCACGGCTTGTCGGTGGCGCTGCTGTTTGCGCTGAGCCATGCGATTTACCGGCGCACTGGCACGCTGGAGTTTGCGGAGAACGGCGGGTTGGCGAAATACGCGCCGGTGCTCGGGGGATTTTTTGTGGCGGCGACCATGGCCAGCATCGGGCTGCCTGGTTTTGCGAATTTCTGGGGCGAGCTGGGCATCTTTGTCAGCCTCGGACAATTGCCCGTGTGGAAACTGGTGTTGGTGGTGAGCAGCATTGTGATCTCGGCCATCTACGGACTGCGGGCGGTGGCGGCGGTTTTCTTCGGCCCCGCCTCGGAAAACACGGCGGCGCGCGGGGAGACCATCCGGGACATTTCCCCTGCGGAGCGACTGGTGGCGGTGGTGCTGCTGGCGGCGCTGGTGGCGGTCGGCTTTTATCCCCGGCTGGTTTCCGGCTCGCTTGACGCGGCGCTGCCAAAGGAATTTCCCCCGACGGCGGTCGGCCTGCGGCTTTGTCCCCACTGCGGCGACGCGCATGCAACAACCGGAGCGCATCCGGAGCACCCTTAAAAATTTTTCCCCATGGACGTTTTTTTAGCCCAAGCTGAGACAGGCAACGCGCTTTCCTATTTTGCGGAATTGGCTAAGAGCAATGCGTGGCAGTACCTTCTGCCGGAAATTGGACTGGCCGGACTGGCCTTGGTCATGCTGGTATTGGAACTGGCGCTGCCGAAAGGATTGCGCCATCTGGTGGTCAACGTGGTGCTGGTTGGCCTGCTGGCGTTGATTGCCGGTGCGTCGGCGAATCTGAATCCTGCATTGTCCG
>CALNBE010000239.1 GCA_937874455.1 uncultured Opitutia bacterium
GCGGGGGACAAGCGCGGGGAAAGGTTTTGCCCGGTTTTCCTGTTGCCAGACATGGCTTGCTGCGCTGGCTTGGCGGCATGCCGGAAATCCGCATTTTGCCCGATCAAGTCGCCAACCAAATCGCCGCCGGCGAGGTGGTGGAGCGTCCGGCCGCGGCGGTGAAAGAGCTGCTAGAAAACAGTCTGGACGCCGGGGCGACGCGGATTGGCGTGGAGTTTCGGCACGGCGGAAAAAGTTTTTTGGCGGTCGAGGACAACGGTTGCGGGATGACGCCCGATCAGGCGTTGCTGGCGCTGGAGCCGCACGCCACGAGCAAGATTCGCGCGGCGGGCGATTTGAACGCGATCCGTTCCTTCGGGTTTCGTGGCGAGGCGCTGCCGTCGATTGCCAGCGTGTCGCGTTTTACTTTGCGAACCCGTCCGGCGGAGGCGGTGGCGGGGACGGAGGTGCTGGTCAACGCGGGGAAATTGATTCACCAGAAGGAAACCGGCATGGCGCCGGGGACCCGCATCGAGGTGGCGAATTTGTTTCATCCGGTGCCCGCGCGGCTGAAGTTTCTCAAGACGGAAAACACCGAGACCGCGCACATCACGCGACTGGTGCGCCTGTATGCGCTGGCCCAGCCGCAGGTGAACTTCCGGCTGGAGGAAAATGGCGGGGAGATTTTTCGCTCGCCGGTCACCGACGATTTGCTGGAGCGGGTGCGGGCGATTTGGGGACGGCAACTGGCGCAGGACTTGGATTCCTTTGCGCCGGTGGAGGGCCAGGGCATGCGCGTATGGGGCCTGCTGGGCAAGCCCGGCGCGGGCCGTTCGACCCGGCAGGAAATGGTCACGATCGTGAACGGGCGTCCGGTGGACAGCCGCACGCTGGCCTACGCGCTGGTGGAGAGCTATCACACGCTGCTGCCGAAGGGCCGGTATCCGCTGGCGTTTTTGTTTTTGGAAATCGATCCCGCCTGTGTGGACGTGAACGTGCACCCGGCGAAGCGGGAAATTCGCTTCCGCGAGTGCGGCGGTTTGTCATCGAGGCGGTGTTGCGGCATCTGGAAAAAGCGGGGGCGCTGATGGCCACGCCGGACTGGGGCAAGGGCGCGCCGGGAAGGGAAATTTCCTCCGCGCCCGCGTCGCCGGGCCTGGGCAAACAATGGGAGCGGGTGGTGCCGCTGTCGGCGCCCGCGATTGCCGCCGCGCCGGGAATTTCCTTTGCGCCCGCCGCGGGGGAAGGAAAAACAGCAGCTCCCGCTCCGGCGGCGGGGGAAATTTCCTCCGCGGAAAATCGCGCGTCGGATGTTGTGCCGGCTCCGTCCATTTCCTCCGAGGCCGCGCAAAGCCGGAGCGGGGAGTTTCGGCTTTCCTGGCGCTGGAAGGGATTTTTGCAGGACGGCTGGGCCTTGTTCGAGACCGCCGCCGGGCTGGTGGTGTTGCATCCGCGCGCGGCCCAGGAACGGGTCTGGTATGAGCGGATTCTCGCGCGGTTTGAACAAAGCGCGCCAGTGAGCCAGCGCTTGCTGCTGCCGGTGCCGTTGGAAATGGAGCCGCTGGCGGCGAATCTGCTGCGCGAGCGACAGGACGTGCTGGCGGCGGCGGGTTTTGCGATTGAGGAGTTCGGGCGAAATTTTTTCCGCATCGAGGCGGTGCCGGACTGGCTGGCGGCGGGCGAGGCGGAGGAATTTGTGCGCGACGCGGTGGCGGAGTTGGGGCGGCGCTCCGGCGAGCTGGCCAAGTCGCATCTGGCGCACGCGCTGCTGGCGGAACTGGCCCTGGCCAAGGTTGGCCAGCGCGGCGAAAACTGGACCGAGCAAAGCGTGTTGGTGCTGGTGCGGGAGCTTTTCCTGTGCCGCCAGCCATCCACCTGCCCGCGGGGGCGTCCGGTGTTTTTCGAACTCAGCCGGGCCGAACTGGCGCGGCGACTGGGGCTGGCCTGAGTTTTTCGCGGAGGAATTTTTTTCGATGGCACTCATTTCTTTTCAGGAAGTTTCACTGGGCTTTGGCGGCCCGTTGCTGCTGGACGGCGTTTCGTTTCAGATCGAACCCGGCGAGCGGCTCGGATTGCTCGGGCGCAACGGCGCGGGAAAATCGTCGCTGCTCCGGCTGGTCTCCGGCGAGCTGCAACCGGACGGCGGCACGGTGACGCTGACGCGCGGCACGCGGGTCGGCTGCCTGCCGCAGGAGGTGCCCGAGGCGTTGCCCGGCTCGGTGCGCGAGATCGTGCTGGCGGGTCTGGGCGAGGCCGGGGAAAAATGGCTCCGGCACGAACGGCTGGTCGCGGCGAACGCGCATGGCGCGGAATTGGACGCGCTGCATCACTGGCTGGAGGAAAATGATGCGTGGAACGCTGCGCTGGAGGCGGAGAAACTGCTGACGCGGATGGCGCTGCCCGCGGAGGAAAATTTTGCGGTGCTGAGCGCGGGCATGAAGCGGCGGGTGCTGCTGGCGCGCGAGCTGGCGGCGCAACCGGATCTGTTGGTGCTCGACGAGCCGACGAATCACTTGGACATCGGCGCAATCGAATGGCTGGAGGAATTTTTGGGCGGAGTAAAAAGCGCGCTGCTCTTTGTGACGCACGACCGGCGCTTCCTGCAAAAAATGGCGGCGAGCATTCTCGACCTCGACCGGGGAAAAGTGACGCGCTGGGATTGCGACTATGGAAAATTTCTGGAGCGCAAGGAAGCCTGGCTGGAGGCGGAGGCGGCGGCCAACGCCGAGTTCGACAAGAAGCTGGCGCGCGAGGAAGCCTGGCTGCGACAGGGCGTGAAGGCGCGGCGTTGTCGCAACGAAGGACGTGTGCGGGCGCTGCACCAGTTGCGAAACGAGCGCGGGGCGCGGCGCGAGCAGGCCGGTTTGATGCGGGCCAGCATTAGCGAGGCGGAAAAATCCGGCATGAAGGTGATCGATGTGAAGGGACTTTCCCATGCGTGGGAGACGGAGCCGCTGATCCGGGATTTGACGCTGACGGTGACGCGCGGCGACCGGATCGGTTTGCTGGGACCGAACGGCGCGGGGAAAAGCACGCTGTTGAAAATTTTGCTGGGAAAAATTGCGCCGCAAAAAGGCACGGTGAAGCACGGGACGAATTTGCGCGTGGCGTATTTCGACCAGTTGCGCGAGCAGCTTGATCCGACGAAAACCGTGGCGCAAAATCTCTCCGATGAGTCGGACCACGTGACGGTCGGCGCGGCGCGCAAGCATGTCATCACCCACCTGCAGGATTTTCTCTTCGAACCCGACCGGGCCCGTTCGCCGGTGAGCATGTTGAGCGGCGGGGAGCGCAACCGCCTCCTGCTGGCCAAGCTGTTTTTGCAGCCCGCCAATGTGCTGGTGCTCGACGAACCGACCAATGACTTGGATGTCGAGACGCTGGAACTGCTGGAGGAGCTGGTGGCGAATTTTGACGGCACGGTGCTGTTGGTGAGCCACGATCGGGCGTTTCTCGACAACGTGACCACCAGCTATCTGGTGTTTGAGGGCGGCGGGGTGGTGCGGGAATTTGTCGGCGATTATGATGCCTGGAAAAAGGAGCGACGGACGGCGGAGGAAAATCGGGCGCGCAGAGAAAATCGCGCGGAGGAAAAAACGCGCACTGGCCGCGAAAGAAAATTATCGAACAAGGAGCGCGAGGAACTGGCCGCACTGCCGGGAAAAATCGAGGCATTGGAGGCGGAACAAGCGCGACTCTCGGAGCAGCTGGCCGATCCGGATTTTTACCGCGATGCCACAGCGGTGAAAAACGCCCAGGAAAGACTGCCGCAACTGGAAGCGGAGCTGCTCGCCGCCTACGAGCGCTGGGCGGAACTCGACGCCATCGGCGGTTGAGTCAGGCGGTGACAAAGGAAATGGATGGAAAATTTGTTTTAGATCGCAGAAGGCGCAGAGGAAAAAGGGGAAGCGGAAAACCACGAATAGACGCGAATCAACACGAATTTCCTTTGCGCGCTGGGTGCTCCCCTTGTGCCTTTGCGTTAAAGAAAATCCGTCTTTTGCCTTGGGGACCAACGGAGTCCGGTACCCTTTCAGCTACCGAAGAGAAGGGGGCATTTCTCCTCGACGACAGGACAAAGGAAAAATCTTGAAAAGGAGCGGGGGTGGTGTCATGCAGCAGCTGTTTCCTTCTAGCCGCGTTACCCGCAAAGGAAATTTCCCGTTCGCTAACCCCTTAAAAATCATGCTTT
>CALNBE010000240.1 GCA_937874455.1 uncultured Opitutia bacterium
GCCTACGCCTTCCCGGCGTTTTTCGATTCGGTCACCGTCATCAAAGGGCCGCAAACCGTGCTCCACGGCCCGGGCAATTCCGGCGGCGTGGTGTTGTTCGAAAAAGACGCCCCGCGCTTTGACCGCCCCGGCGCAAGTCTCGACGGAGAACTCACCTTCGGCAGCAGCGCCCGCAACGATCAGATCATCCGCGCCACCGCCGGCAACGGACAGTTTTACGCCGGAGCCGATCTCGTCCGCAGCGAGTCCGACGACTACAAAGATGGCGACGGCAACGCAGTGCACTCCGCCTACCAGCGCGAGGGCGCGCGAATGGTCGCCGGCTGGACGCCCGACGCGGACACGCGATTGGAAATTTCCTCCGCGCTCAGCCAGGGCGAGGCCGCCTACGCGCACAGCATGATGGACGCGACCAAACTGGATCGCACCAACCTCGGCGTTCGCTTCGAAAAGAAAAACCTCTCAACAGTGGTAAAACGCATCGAGCTGCAGAGCTATTACAACCACAGCGACCACGTGATGGACAACTACCTCCTGCGCACCTTCACGCCGTCAATGATGATGCCCAATCCCGCCGCGGCCAATGTCGATTACACCTTGTACGGCGGACGGTTGCTGGGCGAGCTGGCGGCGAACGAAAACCTGCAAATCACCGTCGGCACCAGCTTCCAACTCGGCACCCATCGCGGACGCTCCACCAGCGATGCGACCGCCAATTCCTACAAGGATTTCCCTTGGGAAACCGACGCCAAAATCAACGACTACGGAGTTTTTCTCGAAGCCACCCAAAAACTCTCGGAGGAAAACCGCCTGGTTGCGGGTCTTCGTTTGGATTACTGGACGGCCAAAGACGAGCGGCCCACCATTTCAACAATGATGGGCACCTCGGCCAACCCCACCGCCGGGCAGGATCGTGATGAGGCGCTGAAAAGCGTTTTCCTCCGCTATGAGCACGATCTGGCGGACCTCCCCGCCACCGCCTACATCGGTCTGGGCTACACCGAGCGCGCGCCGGATTACTGGGAAATGTTCTCCTACGGCAGCACGGGCAGCATCAGCGGTTTTCATCTGGCCAAGGAAAAACCGCTCCAACTGGATCTCGGAGCCCGCTATCAAAACGGCCCGCTCAACCTGTTTGCCTCGGTTTTCGCAAACCACACCAGCGACTACATTCTGGTGCAGGAAGGCTATCCCGTCGGCATGGGCATGACTCGTGATGTCACCCGCAACGTGGACGCCTGGCTCTGGGGCGGCGAAATCGGCGGCGGATTTTCCTTTGCGGAAAACTGGAAACTGGAGGCCAGCCTCGCCTGCACCCGCGGAAGAAATTCCTCCGACGGCACCGATCTGGCGCAGATTCCTCCGCTCGAAGGAAAGATCGGCCTTTCCTACGCCACCCCAGTCTGGTCCGTGGGTGCCCTCGCCCGCTTTGTCGCGGCGCAAGACCGCTACGCGCTGAACCAAGGCAGCATCATCGGCACCGATCTCGGGCCCACGGGCGGCTTCGCGGTGTTTTCCCTCCACGCGGGCTGGAACATCAGCGAGCAGGCCACGCTCTTCGCCGGCATCGACAACCTGTTCGACAAAACCTATGCCGAGCATGTGAGCCGGGCCGGCAGTGGCGATCCAGCCTACGCGGCCAGCGTCCGCACCAACGAGCCCGGGCGCACTTACTGGACCAAATTGCAGTTCCGCTTCTAGCAGCATTCACAACGGCGCGGAGAAAATTCCTCCGCGCCGTTTTTCTCCAATAAGCACTCGCTCCTCCGCAGCTTTTCCTTTGCTTTGCCAACGAAACCTCGTTGCCCATCTCATGAAAAAACTACTCGCCCTAATCGTCCTCTGCTCCGCCATTGGCATCACCACCCCGCTTCCCGCGCAAACAACCACCCTTGGCCAGCCATCCCAGGAGGAATTTTCCCGTCTGCGCGGCATCAGTGCCTTCTACATCGACGTGGCGTCGCAGGACGGCGCGACTCAGGATGCCGACTTGCGCAACGAACTGCGCGATCTCATCGAACTGGAACTCCGTCGCGCCAACCTCTCCATCCGCCCGCTGCCGGTGGTGGGCGACACGGAAAACCTGACGCCGATGCTCCGGCTCAATCTGAAATTTGACCGTGGCATGGGGCGCTTCGCCTGCGACATGCAACTGGAAGTGCGCGACCAGGTGGAGATTACCCGCAACCGCAAGACCATCGTTGCCACCACTTTTCAAATGGATCGCTCCGTTTCCTCCCCGTCGGACATTTTCCTGCGGCGGGATGTGAAGGCCCGGACCCGCGAAATGGTCAACGAGCTGATCTCCGGCCTCAAAAAAGCCAACGGCTGATTTTTTCTCCGCCATTTCCTCCGCGCCATTCTTTTCCATGGGGAGCCATTTCCGGCTTCCCATTTTTTGCGTCCTGCGCCGTAATCCGCCGCTCGTTTTTTTCTCATGACACCGCAGCAGGAAATCGCCCGGCGCCGCACTTTCGCCATCATCTCCCACCCCGACGCGGGGAAAACCACTTTGACCGAAAAGCTCCTCCTCTATGGCGGCGCGCTCAACTTGGCGGGCGCGGTGAAAAACCGGAAAAACCAGCAGGCCACCACCTCCGACTTCATGGAGCTGGAAAAACAGCGCGGCATCTCCGTTTCCTCCACCGTGCTCCAGTTCGAATACCACGGCTTCGCGGTCAACCTGCTCGACACGCCGGGTCACAAGGATTTCTCCGAGGACACCTATCGCGTGCTCACGGCGGTGGACGCGGCGGTGATGGTGCTCGACGCGGCGCGCGGAATTCAGGAGCAAACCCTGAAACTTTTCCAGGTTTGCCGCCGGCGCGGCATCCCCATTTTCACCTTCATCAACAAGTGCGACCGTCCGGGGAAAAATCCCATCGAGCTGCTCGACGAGATCGAAAAGACGCTCGACCTCCAGACTTTCCCCGTCACCTGGCCCGTCGGCGAGGGCGCGGATTTTCATGGTGTTTACGACCGGCTGCAAAAGAAAGCCCACTGGTTTGAGCGCGTCACCGGCGGCGCCTCCCAAGTGCCTGACACCGCGGGCGATCTCGATGATCCGGCGATTCGTGAAAAAATGCCCGCCGAGCTGCACGCGCGGCTGAGCGAGGAAATCGAGCTGCTCGACATGGCGGGCGTGGAGTTCGATCCCGCAGCGGTGCTCGCCGGAAAACAAACCCCGGTTTACTTCGGCAGCGCCATGCACAACTTCGGCGTGCAACTCCTCCTCGACGGCTTCCTCGACTACGCGCCGCCACCCGGCCCGCGCCTCGCCGGCGCAAAGGAAATTTCCCCCGAGAGTCCCGTTTTCTCCGCCTTCATTTTCAAAATCCAGGCCAACATGGATCCCAAGCACCGCGACCGCCTGGCCTTCATGCGAATTTGCTCCGGGAAATTCTCCCGCGACATGCAGGTGACCCATTGCCAGTCCGGGAAGAAAATCCGCCTTTCCTTCTCCCACCAGCTTTTCGGCCAAGAGCGCGAAACCGTGGACGAGGCCTGGCCGGGCGACGTACTGGGCATCACCGGCCTGCCCGACTTCGGCATCGGCGACACGCTGGCCGAGGACGCCTCAATCGTCTTCGACGCCATCCCGCCCTTCGCTCCGGAATGTTTCGCCCAGGTTCACAATACCGACACCGGCACCTTCAAACGCTTCCGCGCCGGGCTCGACCAGCTGCTCCAGGAAAAAGTCGTCCAACGCTTCATGCCCGCCGACGGCGGCAGTATTCCTTTGCTCGGCGCGGTCGGTCCTTTGCAATTCGACGTGGTCGCCTACCGTCTGCAGACGGAATACAACGCCTCCATCCGCATGGAAAACGCGCCCTGGACCACCGCCCGCTGGGTCGATCCGTCCGTCCCGCAGGAGAAATTTACCGGCATGTTCCTCGGCGGTGCCAAACTGGTTTTTGATGCCCACGAGCGGCTTGCCCTGCTCTTCCAAAGCGAATGGAACTGCAATTACTTCGAGAAGGAAAATCCCGAGATCAAGCTCTACAAAACCCCCGACCTGCTGCCACAAAGCTGACGATTCCAACTCGCGCGCGAAAACAGAAAGCCGCCCACCGCGGCCCTTTCCCGCAAAGGAATTTCCCATTCCTTCCCGTGTCTGCCAGCAAACTGCCTCCTGTTTATCCCGACGCCGAACTGGCTGCCATGGCCAGTTGGAGCGCCGTGCGCGAAGCCAGGGCGCTCGCGCCGGGAGTGACCGGGCTGTCATGGGAATTTCCTTTGCTCCGCGGCACCGTCTCCGACGGCGCGCAAACCTGGGCCGCGCAGGTTGATTTCCGCTCCCAATCTTTTCCGCGCAATCACTGCGCCTGTCCACTCGGGAAAAAACAGCAGTTCTGCGCCCACGCCCTGGCGCTCTACTTCGCCTGGCAAACCCAAATTGCCTCCGCGCCCGCCCCAACGCTGTCCTCCGCCTCCGGCGTCGCCCCTCCCCGCCGTCATTCTCCCGCATCGGCCCCCGACGCCCCACCGATGCGCGTCGAGGGTTCGCCGCAATATCTGGCCATCAACTTGCCGGCGCGCGACCATCCCAACTACGCCGCGGCGCTCGACCTGCTCAAACAAAACGCCTTCCAGCTCGATCCATCCACTCGCACCTGGTGGCTGCGCGACCGGCACCGCGTGCTGAATTTCCTCGCCGAAAACGCCGCCCGCCTTCCCCGCGATTTCGGCGCGCAATTCACTCCCGGCTTCCTCCAACGCACCGCCGCGATTTCCTCCGCCCGCATCGTCGCCGACGCGGTGGAGCTGGCCTCGGGCGATTTTTCCTTTGCGGCCCGCATCGACACCGGCTCCGCCGACGAGCCGGCTTTGCGCGATGCCCTGGCCCGCAACCAGCGCTACGTGGAATCCGCCGACGGGAAAATCACCCTGCTGCCGCCCGACGTGCTGGCCGCCGCGCAAACTCTGGCGGAAAAAATTTCCTCCGCGCCCGCCGCCGGACTGCTGCCGCGCCTCGAACGCACCGTGCCTTCCCGCGAGCTGGCCGACATCGAAAACGCGCTGGAGGGGCTGTCCGTTTCCTTTGCGCCGCCGGAAACCTGGCGCGCCCGCTCCGCCGCGCTCCGCAACCTCAGCGCGCTCACCCAAGCCCCCTGCTCCGCCGCGCTGCAAAGCCAGCTCCGGCTCTACCAGCAAATCGGCGCCGCCTGGCTCTGGCACCTTTTCCGCCATCAGCTCGGCGGCATTCTCGCCGATGAAATGGGACTGGGAAAAACCGTCCAAGCCATCGCTTTTCTGGAGGCCGTTTCCTCCACGTCCTCCCAGCCCGCGCTGGTGGTCTGCCCGGCCGCCTTGATCGAAAATTGGTGCCGCGAGCTGGCCCGTTTCGCGCCGGGTCTCGCCGTGCTCCGCCATCATGGAAGCAAACGCGCGGCACAAATTTCCTTTGCCGGGGAAGCCGGAAAATCCGTGGTCGTCACCAGCTACGGCACGCTGACCCGCGACGCGGAAATTTTAAACGAACACCGCTGGTCGGTGATCCTCGCCGACGAGGCCCAGCACATCAAAAACCGCCGTTCGCAAAACGCCCGCAGCCTGCGTTTCCTCCGCGCCGACGGCCGCTTCGTGCTCACCGGCACGCCGGTGGAAAACAGTCTCGACGACCTGCGTTCGCTCTTCGAATTCCTCATGCCGGGCTACCTGCCCGCGCCCCGCGCCCGGGCCGAGCGCGAGGAAAAACGAATGGCCGACGCGCGCGTTCGCGAAAAAGCCGCGCCCTACATTTTGCGCCGCACCAAACAGGCGGTCGCGCCCGAGCTGCCGGAAAAAATCGAGCAGACGCTTTACTGCGAAATGGAGGACGAGCAGGCCACGCTCTACCGCTCCTGGCAGGAACGCTCCCGCGCCGAGGTTTTTGAGCTGGAAATGGGCGGCGCCAGCGAAGGCCGGCTCCGCATGGCGTTGTTCAACCAGTTGCTTCGCCTGCGCCAGCTCTGCGCCGAGCCGCGCATCCTCGCCCCGGAAATTTCCTCCGCGCAAGCCGCCAAGGCCCGCGCACTGCGCGAGCTGCTCGACCAGGCGATCGACGGCGGACACCGCATGCTGCTCTTCTCCCAATTCGTCGAGGCGCTGCGTTTCCTTCGCGACGATCTCACCGCCGCGGGCATTCCGTTCTGCTATCTCGACGGCGCCACCCGCGACCGGCAGGCCGAATGCGACCGTTTCAACCGCGACGATTCCATCCCCATTTTCCTCATCTCACTCAAGGCCGGTGGCGTCGGCCTCAATCTGACCGGCGCCGACACCGTGGTGCATTTTGATCCGTGGTGGAACCCCGCCGCCGAGGCCCAGGCCACCGACCGCGCGCACCGCATCGGGCAAAGGAAAACCGTCACCAGCATCAAACTCATCGCCGCCGGCACGGTTGAGGAACGGGTGCTCGAACTTCAGCGCACCAAGGCGAATTTGCTCCGCGACCTTTTCTCCGCCAGCGATGCGGCCAATGCGCAGATCAGCCTCGACGACCTGCGCGACCTGCTCGGCTGATTTCCCCCGCGCCTATTCCTCCTGGGCAAACGGCTCGTCCGCGTCCTCGCCGTCGAGCCAGTCCTCCTCCAAGTCCAGCAACTCCTGGCCGAAACCGTTTTCGCCGCAGGCTTTTTCCAGTTGCGCCAGCACCGTTTCGACAAAATCCTCATCGTCGCCGGGCTGCTGGGTGTAGAAGGGTTTTCCGTTTTTCCCGAAGGAAAAATCCGGCTTCGTCGCGGCGACATCGCCAAACAC
>CALNBE010000241.1 GCA_937874455.1 uncultured Opitutia bacterium
GTGGCGGCGATCAGCGCCACCAGCAGGAGCAGGCAGACCAGCAGCTTGAGCAGCACCGCGGCCAGGCCGCCGACGATGGTGCCGAAGCCCGCCTTGGCTGCGTCGCCCCATTCGCGCTCGCCGAGCAATTCCCCCGCCACTGCGCCGACAACCGGCCCGATGATCAACCCCAACAGCACTCCGCCGGGGATCGGCAGCAGGAGAAACAGCAGTGGCCCAATGATGCCGCCGAGCAGCGCACCCAGCCCGCCGCGCCAAGTGGCCCCGAACCATTTGGCGCCGAAGTAACTGCCGACAAATTCAAACAGGTGGGCGAAGAGGGTGAGCACGGTGGCGAAGATCAGCAAACCCCAGCCGACCGGCCCGTTTTCCCAGCAAAGGAAACAGAGCAGATAACCCAGCCACGCGCAAAGTGGGGAGGGAATGACTGGAAGAAACACGCCGATCGTTCCCATCGCGACGAGGAAAAATGCGCCAAGGCAAATCAAGATTTCCATGCCCGCATCCCTGAGCAAGAAACCCGACGATGGCAAACGAAAGCAGCAAAGGCGCGCTAGCGGCAAAGGAGTATTTATGGGGAAATTTTTACACCAAAGCTTTACATCATCAATGGAGTTAGCAATTTTACCGCTATCGGCTTTGCCGAAACGGAAGCTTTTTCTTGCAGACCAACGTCTCCTCACGAAAATTGCTGCGCCCTGCGGGCAACATGTAATGGCAAGTGCATCGCATCTCGCGGGATGAAGCATTTTTTTTGGTGGGTGTGCTGGACAAATCCTGCTTGCTGCCAATAGTCTTAGACGCTTTAAAACCAAAACTTTACCTTAAACTTAATCAAAACCATGTCTCAACCTAACCTAACCAAACGCGAAATCGTGCTCGGGATTTTTGAAAAAACCGGGTTTCCGCAGAAGCATATCCGTGACTCGGTTCAATACACGCTGGACGCGATTGTTGAAGCCTTGCTGAACGGGCGGAATGTGGAACTCCGTAATTTCGGGGTCTTTGAAATTCAGGTGCGCAAGAGCCGCGTGGGCCGCAATCCGAACAAGCCGGACAAGGACGTCATTATCCCCCGCCGAGCAGTGATTAAGTTCAAGTCTGGCAAGGAGCTGAAAGAGCGCTTGAAGAAAATCGACCTGACCAAGTTCGAAAAATAAGCTGGCAAAACTATTTTGACCAACAAAGGCGGCAGCGGAAATTTCCTCTGCCGTTTTTTGTGCCCAAAAGTCTCTACCGATGGAAAAGAAAGAAATCTGCATTTTTTGCCAAGAGCATCCTTGACACCTTCTGCTTTCTCATTTGCATCCGCGCCTCTCTCCTTGATTGGGGAGACTTCATTTTTTTGCTCAGGTGGTGAAATTGGCAGACACGCATGATTCAGGTTCATGTGCCGCGAGGCATGAGGGTTCAAGTCCCTCCCTGAGCACCAAATTTTGAGATGGCCAGCTAAGGGCAATGTTGCCCAATTGATTGTTGTTGATGGACATCGATGCCTCTTGTTGAGGCGGGGAAATCTTGAGTGAATGGCCAGTTTTGGTCACCTATTCCCCATTTTGGACAGAATTTAGGGATGAACCTACAGGCCAATCTCATTAGGTGTGCCAACTATCCCGTCAACGACGAGATTTCTGAAAAAGTCATGACACTAGCTTCTCGGCTATAACTCTCCGCAGTCCGCTGGAGTCAATTCACCTACATCTAACTGAACACCGCAACGCCTAGCCCACCACGTGACGCTTGTTCCTGTTAACCACACCTCCTCTTTCATCGGAGGTGACCCAGCTAAAACTCCGGTAGAGATGCGACTGTTGCCAGTATGCGCTGGAAAGACTGCCCAGTTTGCCTGGAACCGGGCAGGGATTTTTTTGGCGCACAGGCATTGGTTTCGCATGGCGCTGGACGAAGAGCACCAAGGACTTTTGGGGACGCGCGTGGAAGACGGAGCAACCGGGCGTTGGTAGCCGGGTGGTGCTCACGAGTCTTGCGACTTACAATGCCCTGAGGAAATTGGCGACGGACCTGCTCCTCTGAATCTTTAAATGTAAAGGCCACCAAAAGGGGCCAGGCACTTTTTCTTGACCGGCGAAGAAAAAATCTTGAAAAGGCAGAGCGAAAGTGTCATTCAGCCGTTATTTTCTTCTGGCGCGTTACCCGCAAAGGAAATTTCCCGTTCGCTAACCCCTTAAAAATCATGCTTTCCCTACGCCAAAGCCGTTTTTCCTCACCTCTGAACTTAACCTGGCACCGTTTCGTGGCCTGCTATTAATAAGGATGCAATGGATGGTAATAAAAATTTCAGAAAAGATCCTGGGCCACTTTTCGGAGATCCTTATACTCCCGCTGAAGATGCAATCCCAAGTTCTTGGGGTGGACCTTTTTCAGATTGGGGAGAACATGGTAATGGTTATGTATCTGAGCCAGGAGAAAGAGAAAAAGATAAGGGTGTTTCGAGAAAAAATAGGTCAAAAGAATTCACTGAGCAAGAACTAATGTTTTTTCTTAAAATATGGGATGCCAATTGTTGTATAAGTGGAAAAATTATAACGGTTAAGCGCAAGGAGCCGCTATGAGAAGTTTTTCTTTAACATTCTTCCTGTTGGCTTTTTTGTGCGTAGGTGGTTGTTTTTTAAAAACAAGTTTTGATGAAGATGACGAGAGATATGGTATCGTGCGAGGTGGTCAACTTGAAGGGATGAAGCTAAATGCAATTTTGATAGAAAACAAATTTATTTTGATAGAAATTAAAGGTCTTGAGGGAGATGGGTCTTTGCCTTTATTTACTCCAGTCCAGGATGATAATGGAAATGCCATTAATAGAATGCGCGAAGGCGAGTTTTTTGTTTTTTTAAACTTAAGGAATAATGTTAATCAGGAAAGTAAGGATTTTATAATGTGCTCTAGTGTAGTTGAAGGAAAAAAAAGGGGGGTAAATAATGGAAGGGTGAAAGTCGATCTAGATGATTTCAAGTTAGTTTATGGGCATGGCGATGTTGAGTTTGATTATTCTGCAAAAATGTATTTGCTAGAAAATGATAATGTTCTTTGTCAATTTATTCTTATGAGTGGCGATGATGAGCGAATTAGTGCAAAAACAATCTGCTCACGGGATAACCACGAATAGAATGAACCCACAGGCCAACCAATAGCAAGCGTGCCAATATTGTGAAAACACGGTACTATTTATAAAAAGCATGACACCAGCTTCTCGGCTACAACCTCATTTTATGGAGTTTCCTTTTGTGATGAGCGGCGCTTTTTGCAAAGGCCTTTCCGGGGATACGATGCTGACGAAGCGCTTGGCTTCAAAGCACTTGGCCACAAAACGGTGCCAGGTTAAAATCAATTTGACAAATGGCATTTTCGTTTCTCGTTATGCATCATGCCAAGAGCGAAACGTTTTAAGACAGCCGAGCGGGCGACGATTTACCATTGTGTGACGCGGACGGTGAATGGGGAATTTCTCCTCGACGATGTGGCGAAGGAGGTGCTGCGGAAGCAGCTGCACCAATTATCAGTTTTCTGCGGGGTGGAACTGCTCACTTACGCAATCATGAGCAACCACTTCCATGTGCTGATCCGGGTTCCGGCG
>CALNBE010000242.1 GCA_937874455.1 uncultured Opitutia bacterium
AGACGCAGCTCAAGGAGTTCCTGACGGGCCTTGGTAATTTCCTGCTCGATGTCGGAAAGGGAAAGTTCGCGCGTTTTGGCGGCTTTATTGACGGTGTTCTTCTTGGCACTCATGAGAAAAAGGCGGTGCTGATTACGGTTTATGCCACGGCAATCAATACTTTTCCAGCTCTTCGCGGGAAACAAATCGGCAGCGGACTTGAATTTTGCTGTCTGCAAGACGCATGGCCTCACGGGCGGCAGAGGCAGAAACTCCGGAAACTTCGAAAAGCATTGTGCCCGGCTTGATGGTCGCGCTCCAGTATTCGACATTTCCCTTTCCCGAGCCCATGCGGACTTCCGCCGGTTTCTTGGTCACAGGGATGTGAGGAAACACGCGCATCCAGACCTTGCCTTTGCGCTTGAGGCTGCGCGTAATTGCGACACGCGCGGCCTCCAATTGGTTCGCCGGCATGCGGCAGCGTTCCAATGCCTGAATGCCGAAATCCCCAAAAGCGAGGGCGTTGCAAACAGTTGCGTTGCCGCGATTACGGCCCTTCTGTACTTTACGGAATTTGGTGCGGGATGGTTGAATATTTGCCATGGTGATGAGGACTGATGAGTCGTTTCTTCGTTTGGCGAATTACGCGAGTTCGCTCTCTTTGCTGCAGATCCAGCACTTGATGCCAAGTTTGCCGTAAACCGTGCGGGCTTCGGCAAAACCATAGTCCACATTGGCGCGCAGCGTGTGCAACGGCACACGCCCAACACGACTGGCCTCAACTCGAGCAATTTCCGCTCCGCCCAACCGCCCAGCCAAACGCAAACGGATGCCTTCGGCTCCGGCGCTCATTGTTGCTTGGACAGCCTTCTTCATCGCCCGGCGAAAAGAAACGCGGCGCTCCAACTGCAGTGCAATGTTTTCGGCCACCAACTGGGCAATAAGATCGGGTTTCCGCACTTCTTGAATGTCCAAGATGACTTCCCGTCCAGCAATCTTCTGGATGTCTTCACGCAGCTTGTCGAGTTCTCCACCCTTTCGACCGATAACCACCCCTGGACGCGCCGTGAAAATCTTCACACGGATGCGGTTGCTGGCGCGCTCAATGAAGATGCGCGGAACAGCAGCCTGGCGGAGCTTCTCTCTGAGGAACTCACGGATTTTAAAGTCTTCCTTGACGTAGGCAGGGAAGTTTTTCTTGTCCGCATACCAACGGGATTCCCAGTTGCGACGGACGGCGAGGCGGAAGCCGATAGGATTAACTTTCTGGCCCATGGTATTACTTTTCGGAAGTGAGGGTTTCGCCCAGCACAATCTTAATGTGGCTGGTGCTGCGACGGATGGGATGTGCGCTGCCCTTGGCAGACGGACGGAAACGTTTGATCACGGGACCTTGGTCCACGCGGGCCGAAATTACGACCAAGTTTTGCGAGGAAAGGTTGTGATTGTTCTCCGCATTGGCGACCGCGCTTTGCAGTGTTTTCGCCAGCAATCGGGCCGACTTGCGCGGGATGAAGCGAAGAACGTCCGCAGCTTGCGCGACCGGCAAGCCTTGGATCTGGCGGGCCACTTCACGCACCTTCTGAGGCGTCATGCGGGCAAATTTGGTGATGGCTTGAACTTCCATTGTCCTGTTTTCAGTTAAAATGAACCGTTTTGATTCGCACCCGGTCCCCGGGCTGAATCGTGGCCGGATCGGCCAAAGTGAAGATGAGCCCGATGGCCTGTGAAACGTCGGCTTCAGCGATCACCAATAGGGATATCGCCTGTCCATGTTGTTCGACAAGGCACAGTATTCCGGGACGAATATTTTTATCGTATCCAGCATCCAGCATCACCAACGGCAGTCGGGATGTCTCAATAATGCTGGCAACGCGTACCTGTTCGGGGGAAAACTTCTCCTCATCAAGAATGATGAGCAGCCCCTCCCCCCTTTGCTCCGCATCAGCTCCGCCTTCCACCTCCGCCATAATGGGCTCACGCACAAATGACGGACGGACGGAATAATCGCGCGCCACACTTTCCGCTTCGGCGGATACCGAAATCGCAGAAGCAGCCGTTACGGCCAGTAGCATGGAGAAGCGGAGGAACACGGATTAAGCAGACTTCTTTGTCGGTGTGGTATGCGCCTTAAAGGTACGGGTGGGAGCAAACTCCCCAAGTTTGTGACCGACCATGTTCTCAGTGACATACACTGGAACGAAGGTCCGCCCGTTGTGCACATTCAAGTTCAGGCCGACGAAGTCGGGAGTGATGGTGGAGCGACGGGACCAAGTCTGGATGGGCTTGCGGTTTCCAGCCTTTTGCGCGGCGGTCACCTTGTCCATGAGAGACGGATCGACGTAGAAGCCTTTTTTAATCGAACGAGCCATGACGGATTAACCTTTTTTCACTTTGCGACCATTGCGACGTACAATGATCATCGCGTTGGAGGGTTTGGACTTGATACGGGTCGGGAAGCCCTTGGACAGTTGCCCCCACGGAGACTTAAGGTGTTGGCGGCCACCACCACCCTTGGACTTGCCGTTACCACCGCCGTTCGGGTGATCGACTGGATTCATCACCATCCCGCGCACACGGGGACGCTTGCCGAGCCAGCGGTTGCGGCCAGCCTTGCCCAACGAACGGTTTTGGTGCTCTCCATTGCCCACAATACCAATGGTGGCACGCGCGTCAGCATTGATGTAGCGCTGTTCCCCCGAGGGCATTTTCAAAATAGCACGATCCCCCTCGACCCCCAACAACTGGGCAAAGATTCCGGCACTGCGTGCAATTTGTGCCCCCTTGCCAGGCTCCATTTCGATCGCATGAATAAAAGTTGCGGGCGGAATGTTGCGCAACTTGAGAGAAAGCCCCGGGGTGAATTCGCTCAGCATTTTATTGGTACTGAATACGACATCCCCAACCTTCAGCCCATTCGGAGCCAAGATGTAAGTTTTAACACCGTCAGCATACTGCAGCAGCGCGATGTTCGCCGAGCGATTCGGATCGTATTCGATCGTTTGCACAGTGGCATTAACATCCAGCTTGCTACGCCGAAAATCGATTTTGCGGTAAAGACGCTTATGGCCCCCACCGCGACGACGCGAGGTGATGCGACCGTAGCAGTTACGGCCTTTTTTGTTGTGGACGGACTCGGTCAGCTCCTTCTCGGGGCGCTTCTTGGCAAGCTCTTGCTTGTTTTTTACAAGAAAGCGTTGGCCAGGAGTGTTCGGTTTGATGGAAACGATTGCCATGGTGGTGATTCTCCGCGTTGGAAGCGACTTAGACGAAGTCAATCTTGCTGCCTTTTTCCAAGGTAACAACGGCCTTCTTCACATCGGAAGCTTTGACCAATAGTCCTCGTTGTTGGCGGCTTTGTTTAACCTTCCCCTTCACATTAATGATGTTAACCCGACTGACTTTGACCTTGTACTGCGCCTCGACGGCTTTCGCCACCTGCACACGATCAGCATCGGAATAAACTTCAAAGGTGTATTTGTTTTGCTCTTGATTCTGCGGACTGGAACTTTTCTCCGTAATCAGAGGCTTTTTTAGAACGCTGTAAGCGGGCTTCATATGTTTATCCTCTTTTAGGCGTTGGCACGGGCAAGCACCTGCTCCAGGCCCTGCTCGCTGATGAGAACTTGTTGATAACGTACCAGATCCAGCGCATTAACAGTGCCGGAATCGGTGATGGAAACTCGCTCGATGTTGCGCGCCGCCAACACAGTATTGTCAGCCCAAGCGGCATCGACGATCAGAACCTTCCCGTTGGGGGTAATACGCTCCAGAACAGAATTAAAGAGCTTGGTTTTGGGCTCGGCCACTTCAAAACGTTCAATCACGCTCAGCCCGCCTTCCGCCGCTAAATCCTGTAAAGCTCTCTGCAAAGCGAGCTTCCGCGCGCCGACAGTGATCGTTTTAGACCAGTCGCGCGGGCGCGGGCCAAAAACCACTCCACCCTTGTAAAGTTGAGGGGCGCGCTTGGCACCGTGGCGAGAACCACCAGAGCCTTTCTGGCGCAGAATCTTTTTTCCCGAACCGGCGACTTCGCCGTAGTTTTTAGTCTTGGAAGTTCCTTGGCGCTTGTTCGCTTGGTAGGCAATGATGGCCTGTTTGAGCAGGGCCACGCCTTTGTTACCTTCCAACTGCGGGAAGGAGGAAAAATCCTTTTCAGCAAAGCTGCTGCCGTCGACGGTATAAACTTTAAGCTTCATGTTGTGAAGGTCTCCTTGATAGTTACTTGGCCTTCTTGGCATGGCGGACGATCACCAGATCGCCATTGGCGCCAGGGAAGCTGCCCTTGATGAGAAGGAGATTTTGCTCCTCGTCGATTTTTACGACTTGAAGATTCTGCACGGTGCGGCGGACCTGTCCCATGTGTCCCGGCATTTTTTTGCCCTTGAAGACATGGCCTGGAGTCTGACGCATCCCGATCGAACCCACTCGGCGGTGCATCATGTGACCATGGGAATCCGGTTGCCCATCCATGTTCCAGCGTTTGACGACACCTTGAAATCCGCGGCCCTTGGTAGTGCCGATTACGTCAACCAGTTGGCCGCTCTCAAAGCGGGCCACAGTCAGAACATCGCCAACCTTTAATTCTGGCGCAACGTCAAAGCGAATTTCGCCAAGTTCGCTGTGCGCGGCGATCCCAGCCTTCTTAAAGTGGCCAGCTTCTGCCTTGCTCAGGCGCTGTTCTTTTTGCGGGCCAAATGCGATTTGTACCGCATTATAGCCGTCGGTTTCGACAGTTTTAACCTGGATAACCGGGCAAGGTCCAACTTGCACCAACGTGACGGGAACAATATTATTGTTCTCATCATAGATTTGGGTCATCCCGATTTTTTTGCCAATCAGTTGTAGCTTCATGGGCTAAGAGGCAGGTGGATCGCTCCGTTTGCACAGACCTGCGTTAGGTTGCATATGTCGTTATGAATTTGCTTCCTAGCGCGGGCTTGACCTGCGAGTTGTTAACGTTGAGTTGAAGTGGTTATTCCTTACGCGTTGATGCTGATTTCAACGCCAGAAGGCAGATTCAGTTTACGAAGCTCGTCCACCGTTTGGGCGGTCGGCTCAATAATGTCAATCAAACGCTTGTGGGTGCGCAGCTCAAACGCATCCATCGACTTTTTGTCGACATGCGGCGAGCGGTTGACCGTAAAGCGTTCAATGTTGGTGGGCAACGGCACGGGACCGGAAACTTGAGATCCGGAGCGCTTGGCAGTTTCCACAATCTCGGCAGCCGACTGATCGAGGATGCGATAGTCAAAACCTTTGAGTCGGATGCGAATGGTTGGGCGATTCATAACGCGAGAGTCTTTCAGTGAAAATTACAGAATTATTAGGTACGGGCTGGAGCACGGGAGGCGGTCTCCACGATTTCCTTTAGCAAATTGGCCGGGACCTGTTCAAAGTTATTCGGCTCCATTGTGTAGGATGCACGGCCTTTCGAGAGAGAACGGACATCCGTCGCATAGCCAAACATGGTCTGCAGTGGCACCATGGCGTCAATAGTGCAGACACCGTTGCGGGTTTCCATGTTTTGTATTTGTCCACGGCGGCGATTAAGGTCCCCCATGATATCCCCTTGATACTCCTCGGGAGTCACGACTTCCACCTTCATAATTGGTTCAAGTAAGATCGGGCCGCAATTCTTCATCGCCTCCTTAAAGGCAAAGATACCGGCCATTTTGAACGCCATTTCGTTGGAGTCGACTTCATGATAGGAGCCGAAAACGATGCGGGCCTTGAAGTCGATCACTGGATAGCCAGCAACCGTACCATTGTTCGCCGCTTCCAAGATACCATCAGTGGTCGGCTTAATATATTCCTTGGGAATAACACCGCCCACGATTTCGTTGAGAACCTCCTGCCCCTTGCCAGGATTTGGCTCAAGAATAATTTCCGCGTGACCATATTGACCGCGTCCACCGGACTGCCGGACAAATTTTCCAATCCCGCGAGCTTCCGAGGTAATCGTTTCACGATAAGAAATCTGCGGCTTGCCCGACTTGGCCTCCACCTTGAATTCGCGCTTCAGGCGATCCACGATGATATCCAAGTGCAATTCCCCCATCCCGGAAATCAGCGTTTGATTCGTTTCAGGATTGCTGGAAACTCGGAACGTTGGATCTTCGGCAGAAAGGCGCTGCAGACCGATCGACATTTTTTCCTGATCAGCCTTGGAATTTGGCTCAATCGCCATCGAAATCACCGGCTCAGGAAACGAGGGCGGCTCCAAAATGATATCTTCGTCACGAGTACACAGGGTGTCTCCAGTGATTATATCCTTGGGGCCGATCACGGCGCAAATATCACCAGAATAGGCGGCATCCACCTCTTCACGGTCCATCGCTTTCAGCAAAATCAGTCGCGAGATACGCTCTGTTTTGCGATTACGTGGGTTATAAAGAGCGTCCCCCTTGCGCAAAATGCCCCGATACACACGGAAGAAAACCAACTGGCCAACGAACGGATCGGCCCAGAGCTTGAAACACAGCCCACAAACTTTGGCATTGTCATCTGGCGTGATACCAATCTCCGTCTGACCATCATCAGTAAAGGCCTTCATCGGAGGAAGATCCAGAGGAGATGGCAGATAGTGCACCACCGCGTCCAAGACCATCTGAACACCCTTGTTTTTAAAGGAAGAGCCTGGAATGACCCCAATGAAATTCATCGAAATCGTGGCCTTCCGGATAGCAATACGAATTTCGTCCTCCGAGAGCTCCTCGCCACCTAGGTATTTTTCTGCAATAACATCATCATAATCCGCAATTGCTTCAATGAGCTCCTCCCGATACTTCTGCGTATCCGCTTTCAGATCCTCAGGAATACCCACAGTGTCATACTTCATTCCTCGCGGATCTTCTTCATCATAGACGTAGGCGACATTTTTCACCAGATCCACCAGCCCCTTGAAAGTTTCTCCGCTACCGATCGGGATAAACAGCGGATGCGCATTTCCCCTCAACTTCTTTCGAATGTCCTCTACCGCCCGGAAGAAGTCGGCTCCAGTCCGGTCCATCTTATTGATGTACGCGATGCGCGGCACATGATATTTGTTCATTTGCCGCCAGACAGTTTCAGATTGAGGCTGCACGCCAGCCACCGCGCAAAAAACCGCAATCGCTCCATCCAGAACACGCAGAGAACGCTCGACTTCGGCGGTGAAGTCAACGTGCCCCGGCGTATCGATAATATTCAAACGCTGATCGATTCCAGCAAAAGGCCCTTCTTTGGTTCGCCATCCACAAGAAACAGCCGCTGCAGTAATTGTAATGCCACGTTCGCGCTCTTGCTCCATCCAATCCGTCACGGCAGTGCCTTCGTGAACCTCACCCATCTTGTGAACAACTCCGGTATAAAAAAGGATTCGTTCGGACGTGGTGGTCTTCCCAGCGTCAATATGCGCGGCAATACCAAAGTTACGCGTGTATTCGAGCGGGAACTTGCGCTCCTTCGAGTTAGCGGATGAAAGGGATGTTGTCATAATTGAATAGTCGGCTGACGGAGCGAATGCCAAAGAACAAGGGTTCGTAATTACCAGCGCAGGTGCGCAAACGCTCGGTTGGCCTGAGCCATCTTGTGCGTTTCTTCACGTTTCTTCACCACAGAACCCGTATTATTATAAGCATCAATCACCTCCGCAGCCAGCGCTTCGGTCATCGGCATCCCCTTCCGAGCATTGGCAGCGGTAGCCAGCCAGCGAAACGCCATACTGGTCTGGCGCTCATGAGAAATTTCCACAGGGACCTGATAGGTGGCGCCGCCAACGCGACGACTCTTGACTTCGAGCTTCGGGCGGCAGTTTTCCAACGCGCCGAGCAAAAGCTCAACCGGGTCGCCCTTTTCCAGCTTTTCGCTGACGCGCTCAATCGCGCCATAGACAATGGCCTGAGCTGCGGACTTTTTTCCGCGCTTCATCACAACATTGATCAGCTGGCTGACCAGCGCACTGTCGTAGCGGGCATCAGGGAGATGCTGGCGCTTGGTGGCTCGACGACGACGGGACATATCAATTCTTCTTTCTTTAAAAATCTAGTTACGCCTTCTTGGCTTCCTTGGGACGCTTCACGCCATACTTAGAACGGCTGCGGCGACGCTTCTCCACCCCCTGGCAGTCCAGCGGACCGCGGACGATGTGATAGCGAACACCGGGAAGGTCCTTCACACGGCCACCCCGCACCAACACCACGCTGTGCTCCTGCAGCTTGTGCCCTTCGTCAGGAATGTAGCTGATCACTTCGTCCCCAGTGGTCAGGCGCACCTTGGCAACTTTGCGCTGCGCAGAGTTCGGCTTCTTGGGAGTGCGAATCATCACTTGCACGCAAACGCCGCGCTTGAATGGTGAATTATTCAAGGCCGGCGACTTGGACTTGGTTTTTGGCTGAGTCCGAGGCTTGCGGACGAGTTGATTGATAGTGGGCATGGAACCTAGAAAGTGGAGAAAAGAGTGAGCGGGGATACGGGTTTACCTAGTGCGTGCAAGTAAAATTCTTAAAAAAGTTCATTCTTTTGAAAATTTCTTCAAAACCACGCCCCTATTTGATTTCCAGCTGGTAGGGAAGCCGCGCATAAACCCCCCGGCGATCATTCATATTCCGCAACACTTCCCACTGCTGCAGCACCCGACGGTGGAGTTGATCAGCGGGGCTGAGAGCGACCGGGCCCTCGCCGTCCCCCTCTTGCAAACTTCGCGTAAAGGAACCCCACGCATCAAGTCGTTCGGGGTATTGTTGCACCTGCGCATCCGCCGCGCCCGCAGCTTTCCGTACCTCAGCAACCGCCGCATCCATGCCACCCAACTCATCCACCAGCCCCAGGCGCAGGCCATCAGCCCCCGTCCACACGCGCCCCTGGGCAATTTCCGCCACATGATAGCGCTTGAGATCACGTCCTTCGGCCACCTTGTTAAGGAAAGCTTCGTAAATCTCGTCAGTGTGCGCCTGCAACACCTGCAACGCCTTTTCATCTTTGGGTCGGTAAATGGAGGACATGTCCGCCAAGCTGGAGGTTTTGACACCGTCAAAATTAACTCCAAACCCTTGTGCGAATTCCTGCACGTTGAACATCAAACCGAAGACTCCGATCGATCCGGTAATTGTTGTTTCTTCCGCGAAAATTTTGTTCGCGTATGCGGAAATCCAATACCCACCACTGGCCGCCAACGAGCCCATCGACACCACCACAGGCTTCCCCGATTCAGCGAGCAGGCGCATTTCGCGTTGAATCACCTCCGAGGCATAGGCTGATCCGCCGGGGCTGTTAACTCGCAACACCACGCCGACCACCGAGTCGTCCTGCCGCAACTTGCGCAGCTCTCCGGCCAGCCAGTGGCCACCGACCGTTCCGCTGCTTTCCCATCCATCCACGATCTCTCCTTCCGCATAAACAAGCGCCACTTTGCGTTGCTTGCCACCTGCCACCGCAAGCTTCCCTGCCGTTGCATAATCACGCAGATTGATCTGGGCAAAGGTTTCCATTTCCGAATCACTTCTCCCCTGCTTTTGCAGATGCGCGATGACCTCGTCTAGATACGCATTTTTATCAACCAGTCCGCGTTCACGTGCCTGCTTTGCACTCAGAATCGCCTCATCATCAGCAATGCGCTGCAGCGCATCCACTGTCACGCCCCGCGCGGAAGAAATGTCCGCCAGCATCCGGCTCCAGATTCCTTGCAACAACACTTGCATTTGCTCGCGCGCCGGATCGCTCATTTTGCTTGAAAGAAAAGGCTCCACCGCAGACTTGTATTTGCCCACCTTGGTCGTCTGCACGCCAATGCCATACTTGCGCAGGGCATCCCCCCAATAGATGCTTTCCGAGGCCAAACCTCCTATCTCCAAGCTGCCGAAAGGATTCAAATAAATGGTGTCCGCAGCCGTCACCAAATAATAATCCTTCAAACTCGGCTGCTCCAGATACGCAATCACAGGTTTTCCGCTGGTCTTTTTGAAGTCCTCAATCGACCGCCTTACCGCCTCGATGGCCGCGTAGCCCGATCCATAATTTTCCGCGATCAGGCTACCGTGGACAAACAACCCCGCAATTCGCGAATCCGCCTTCGCCCTTTGCACCGCTGTCATCAAATCCCACAATGCGATGCGCGGGGTCGCACCCGCCATCAGCAGAGACGGAAGTCCCGCATCGTGCCGTTCCGGCGCATCACTAATGTTCATCGAGAGATCCAGCACCAAAAACGCTCGCTCCGGGACATCCCGCACTTTTCCCTTGCCCAAAGACACTGCCAACGAGACTAGAAAAACAGCACCGGCCAAGGTCACGAGTGATGCCGCGATCCCCAGCGCAAAAAGATTTCCCAGTAACGCGGCAAAGAGATTTTTTAAAAACGATTTCATGACTTAGTGATTTTCAAGGTATGGATTGGTAAAACAGTGAAGGCAAACTGCGCCACAAAAACGGGCGCGCCCGGCCCATGGCACTTCGTTTAATAAGTGTTAAAAACGTCGTTTGCCAGCCAGCCAACTTTAATCACACATTCGGATATTCCCGGGGAGAAGCGCTCGTGCCGGGATGTAGCTCAAATAAAAACCCTGCTGGATCAGCGCATTGGCAGGGATCACGTTGCCTCTCAACGAAAATTGCAGGCTTGCGATCACCACATCCCCCGCATGTTTGTTATCCGTCCATTTTTCACCCGCATGCCACCTGCCCGCCCCAAACGCCCGCCCCTCGTCCGACTGCACCGCTTACTGCGCTGGGTGCTGGTCTGCGTCTTGTTCGGCCAGTGGACCGGGTTGGCGCTGGTCCGGAAGCATGTACTTTTCCCCCTCCCAAATTTTGCCAGGGACAGAATCTGCGCATGGTTCTCCGCCCAAGGGATGCACGTCAACGCCCAGCAGATCCAGCTGAGTCTGGACGGGATGCTCGCGGTTGACAGCCTCTCTGTCTCCCAGCCAAACACGAAGGAGCCGGTATTGGCGGCGCAAAAACTCGTTCTCGACTTCTCCCTGCCCGACCTGCTTCAAGGCAACTTTTTTCCCCGCCACCTTTTTCTCGACGAAGCCACGCTTTTTGCCCCGCCCTCCATCGCCCCATCGGGCGAGCGTGAATCCGTTCTGCAAAACCTGCGCATCGACCTCCGGCGGGACGGCAAACGCTACTTGATAAAAACGGCGCAAGGTCGTTTCGCCCATCTTCCTCTGGTCGCTTACGGAGAAATCCCCCTTCCCGCCA
Organism: uncultured Opitutia bacterium; assembly: GCA_937874455.1. GTDB lineage: Bacteria > Verrucomicrobiota > Verrucomicrobiia > Opitutales > UBA953 > CALNBE01. Next base: position 11,164 of record CALNBE010000242.1, read on the forward strand.
CCGCCGAATTTGCCCACGCATCCGACAATCCGGCGGAGAAAACTCCCCTCCTCAGCAGCACCCGATGGCAGAAGCTGCACATTCTTCTCGGCAAACTGCTACAACAGGAGAAATCGCTCACCGCTCTGGAACAGCCCCGGATTGAAATCCTCAGCCAAGCCCCAAGCACCCGGGATATTTCCCTCCACATTCGAGCCACAGCCGAAACACTCCGGCTGCCCGACCAACTCACCCTGCAGGAGCCCAGTGTTTCCCTGACACTGCATTTTCAAGATTGGCACTTCGTCCCAGCCAACCAGCCCGCACATATCCGCATTTCCCAGCTCAACTGGAACAATCCGCCCCTTGTCCGCTCCCTGTCCTCCGGGCCGATTTTCCTCCAAGCGCCCCTCGTCACACTCTCCTCACCTCCTTCCTCCATCAACCTTTGGAGCGGCCCCATTCAGGCCGAAAACGACTCAGCGGAAGCAGCATTTGGCCGGGTTGACTGGAAAAATCCTTCCGCCATTTCAGCCCGGCTCGCACTCGTCCGCAACGGCGACCAATTAAGCGCCGACGCCACCATCAACACAGCCGCCCAATCACTGCAGGCGTTCGTTTCCGCCGACCTAATTCCCAACCATTACCTACGCCACCCGCGCATCCAAAAATTTATTCCGACTGAAGCCGCGTCTCTCAACATCCCCTCCCGCGTCAGTCTCGAAGGAGACCTCTCCCTCGCCCCGCAATGGCGCTTCGAACAGGCATTCTTCCACGCGCAAACAGGCCCCGCCTCCTTCGAGCAATTTCGCATTCTCGGCGGCCACGGCAACATCCTGCTCACCCCGCAAAACATCACCCTCTCCAGCGCTGACCTCATCGCGGCCAACTACCGTGCCCGCGGCAGCTTTTCCTCTGGGTTCACCCCCGAATCCGAGTTCAGATTTCTGCTGCGCGGCAGCGCACCGCCCCAAAATCTCAATATTTTCCTCCCCGACTGGTGGTCCATGCTCTGGGACAACCTCCAGCTCGACCCGCTAAATCTCGGCTATACCGACATCGACATCAGCGGCCAATGGGAGGGCACCCCTTCCATCTTCGTTTACTGCTTCGCCTCCTCCAGTTTTCTTTCCTTTCATGGCCGCACCGCGGACCATGCCGAATTGCGCATCGTCTCCCACGAGGACCTCATCGCCCTCTACGACATTCTCGCCCTGAGCGAGGGGGAAAAAACCACCGGCACCCTCCAGTGGCACCATCGCATGCCCGACTACGCGGAGGAAAACCTCTCCTTCCACTTTGCCGGACTCCTGCCCCAGGACACTTCGCTGTCCATCATCGATCTCTTCTCCCCCGATATCGCTGAAACGCTGGATTTCCTGCAAACCGAACAACCGCCCCACGGCGAAGTCACTGGCGTCTTCCACAGCGAAGCCAGCCCCACGCCCGACCGTGTGCAACTGTTGTTCAACACCGCCGAGCCAATCTCGCTTTCCCTCTGGGATTTTCCCATCAAAAACTTTTCCGGCAGCATCGCCTACGACTCCGACCTCCTCGCCATCACCGTCAACAAGGCCTCCATCGCCGGCGGCACCATCGCCTCCTCGCTGGACCCGGTGGAGAAAAACAAGGAGCAAAACAAAACAAAATCCTTTCCGCTGCGTGAAGCCCCCAGCCGCATCTGGATCAACCTCGAAGGAGAAAAACCACAGGTGTTCTTCGACGCCGAAATCCTCAATGCCCAGCAACGCCAACTCACCCATTTGCTCCGCCAAATCCACCCAGCCCCCGCCACTCCCGACATCATCGACACCAAAACAACCCCTGCGCCCGCCCTGCGCGATGAATCCCAGATCGACCTTCTCCTGCGCGGGCAAATAAGCCTCCCCGATCTCGATTCCCTTTACGCCAAAGGTCACATTTACCTTAACGACCCCCAACTGGGCGAGCTGCACATCCTCGGCGGACTCTCCCGGCTCCTTTCCAAAATCGGCATTGATCTCGCATCCTTCCACCTCAACCACGCCGAGGGCGACTTTGCCATTTTGCAAAAAACCGTTTTTCTCCCTCACACCCTGATCTCCGGGCCCAACGCAAAAATCGACCTCACCGGACAATACGCAATTGAACAGGGTTCACTCAATTTTCACGCCATCCTCACCACCGCCGTGGGCGAGGACATCCCCGTGCTCAAACACGTTTTCTCCCTCTTCAACCACCTGCCCAACCTCATTCAAATGAAAATCTCTGGCCCCGCCGACAATCCGAAATGGGAGCT
>CALNBE010000243.1 GCA_937874455.1 uncultured Opitutia bacterium
AGCAACGCGAAAAACTTGAAGCCTTCGCCCACGCTTCCGGCGACGACACCCATCCCGTCTCCGAATCCTGGGCCGAAAAATTCCGCAAGTTTTTCAGCTAGCCCGCCGCAAAGGAAATTTTCCTCCGCGAAACTAAAAAACCGCCCCGAAAAAACGGGGGCGGTTTTTTATTGGAATCCGCTCAGCGTGTCCTCGTGAAACCGCGGGGAAAAGGTGGAGCGTGATATCCTCATCGCGTTCACCCGCCGCAAAGGAAATTCACAGCATCCTGGATTCTCCACAGATCGCACAGATGAGCGCGGAGGTTATCGCGACCAAACCAAAATCCCCACTTCCACTCTTCGCACCCGGTTCCTCTTCGCACCCGGTTCCTCTTCGCGCTTATGGGTGCCACTCGTGGTTCAATTTCCTCCGAAGCTCAGTCGTCTTTCTTGATCGTGATGGTGCTGTCATAGCTCGCAGTAATTTGAATTTCCGCCCCGCCTCCGTTGAGATGGATGGTTTGCGCTTCTTCTGATGGCGAATCCCCGATTATCCGTATTTTTTCCTTCGGGAAATTGGTACGCAGCTTTGGCAGTCCCGCCCGGATCAGAAATGTCGCGGATGCATTTTCCGGCAGTTTAAATTCCATAGGCATACCATCACGCTGGGTGGTGATCGAAACGGGATTTTGCAGCGGTTGCTCGATTTCGAAGCTTATTTTGTCCACGTTCGTGTTGATCGTCATCGGCCCCGTCACATCTTCCAAGTCGATCGAGCCACCGCCGCGCTCAGAACTTTCCGAAATTTGAATTTCGACCGCACCGCGCGTTTCCTCGATTTCAATATCCGCCGAGTCGCTCTCCTCGATCAACAAATTCGTGTTCCAAGGAACATAAACTTTGAACTTGGCTGGGCGATGCTGATCACGGCGCACCTGCAACTCCGCCACATTTCCCTTCTCCACCAAATCAAAGGTATCCAGGTCGTCCAGCCGATAGAAGCCCTCCGCATCGACGCGGGGCTTTCCTTTTTGTTTTAATTCGGAGACAATGATGACCTCGTCTCCGCTGACGCCCTTGATCTCCAATTTGCGATACGGCACGGCGATTTTCAGCGTCCCTGGCTTGGAGGTGTCGCTGAATTTCCCCCGCGCGATGGTGATGCGGTCGCCGTCGTCTTCGACGTGCGTGGTTTTGGGCGCAACGGTCGCGGAGTCCGTTGCCGCCGGTTTTTCCTTTGCGGTTTGCGCCAGACTCCACGGCACGGCCAGCAAAAGGGTCAGGGCACAAAAAACGGTTTTTTTCATAGCAGAATCGATTTGGGTGGTGGATCGTAAGTGGTGGTTTCGAGCACGGCGAGCGCATGCAACGCCGCTTCACGGACATAGGCGTCCGTGTGTTCCTGGGCGCCCAATTGCGCCAGAAAGGGTTTGGCCGCGGGATCGCGCGAGCCAGCCAGCAGGTCAATCATCGCGGCCTGCACTTCCGGCGCGCTTTCCTTGGGCAGCACCGACAGCACCCCGCCGCTGACCAGCGGGTCCGCCGCATGCGCCCGCAGGGCCTCGACTACCGACAGGCGCACGTTCGGCGAGGGATCAAAGGCCAACATCGCCACCAAATCGGCCAGCACATGCCGGTCGGGATTTTTCTCCCGCGCCACAGCCAGCACCCGGGCAAAACGCTCGCCGCTCGGTTTCTCCTGCAACACCGCATAAGTCAGCAACCGGTCCATCTTGTCCATACGCTCCCGCAACGCCGCCAGCTCCGCCAATTCCGCCGTCGGCTGCTTCGGAAAAAACCGCGCGCCAAGAAACAGCCCGACCGCCAGCAACGCCGCCGCCATGCCCAGGGTTTGCCACCAAGCGCGACGAAAAAGGATCTCCCGCGACGGCAAATTT